>NZ_JAQUHV010000007.1 GCF_028681615.1 Sulfuricurvum sp. | reverse complement strand
CCGATCCCACCTTTTCCGTAGAACGCGATTTGTCGCAAGCTAGCTGCTCCAGCCATGTTATCCCCTTATTTTTGAACTTCACTTAGGTTGATGCATCCGTCGTTCTATGGTTTTTTGCGACATTTTCCAAAACGATACGACAAAATAGAATTTTGATGACAAATTTGTAGGAATAGGTTTTGCAGGGGTCTTACAATCACATTTTCCTACATTTGATTAAAAAATAATCCATATTATTGATCCAAAATTATTCAGAGTCGATACACTTCTATATAAAAAGGGGCGGCTATGACCAATAAAGAAAAATCGATACACAACTTCCATCAAGCCCGTACATCACATATCCGCTGGGTCAATGCAATCAAACTGCTTGTCTCCGGAATCGAAGTACCTGAACATACCATTCATCTTAGCCCTACCGATTCATTATTCGGTCAGTGGTTTTATGAAGAAGCCATGCTCTTTTCTCAAGGGATATCCCGAATGGTACTCGAAGAGATTGAGATACTGATGCTCTCATTACATGATAAATATACCAAGATTTATCCCATCTATTATAAAAAGAAAAAGAAATCTCTTATAGGAGGATTGATCGGTGCTAAAAATAAAGTGAGTGAACATGAGATCGAGCTCTCACACCGCTATTACGAAGAGATCATTCTCCTCTCAGATCAACTCAAACATAAACTTCGGATTTTAGAAAGCCAGTTTATGAGTATAGGTGATGATAAATTTAATCTCGTAGCCTCATATTCAAAAGTTCCTTCTTCAACACCGCAAGATGTATTGACCCAATACTCATCTTCTGATGAAGAAGAAGCATATTTTTACGGAACAAGAGGGAGGGGATAACTTTTTCTTTTGTTTTCTCCCATCTCTATCCTATAGGATAGAAATACGACATCTGCTACAATACTATAAATACTTTCTTTCCCATACTTTCACTAAATGAGAATCGATGCTCCATTATATTGACTATATCTATTTTTTTTACGGCCTTGCATTTTTCCTGTTTGGCTTTAGTATTCTCCACTATCCGATGGAAAATTCTATTTTCAAATTCACACGAGAATTAAAATATTTAGGTGTATTCGGAATTTTGCATGGAATATCCGAATGGCTTGTGATGTTCAAATCCCTGGGTGGGAATGAAACGGAAGAGTTATTTTATACTGCCGGCTGGATTACAATGGGCCTCTCGTATAGTGTCCTTTTCTATTTTTCCTTACGAGTTATTTGGAATAAAAAGTATTCGATGATAACACTTGCTCTTATTATTTTAGTATTACCTGCATTACTCGCAGGTTTTCACAGTTTAACCCTGAACAATATTAATATTTTTGTCCGCTATTTCCTCGGTCTTCCCGGCATTTTCATGACGGCCTATATATTTTACCATCCGGTGTATCTCGTTCAGGGGTCTGTCTATGCATCCATGAAACGGTGTGCCTATGTCCTTGCAAGTACTTTTTTGCTATACGGTATTTTTGCTGGGCTCATCGTTCCTACCGGAACATTTTTTCCATCATCCGTAATCAATGCAGAATCTTTTGAGGCATTTACCTCTTTACCTGTTGAACTCTTTCGCGCGCTCTGTGCCATGCTCGCAAGCTACGCGATTACTCAGATCCTTCGCGAATTTAAACGTCAAACCGATTTTCATCTTCTCCGCCTTTCAAAGGCACTTGAAGAGAGCGGAGATACAGTAGTCATCACCGATTTACAAGGAAAAATCGAATACGTCAACCGTGCTTTTGAACAGCAATCGGGTTATCTGGCAGAAGAAGTTATCGGTCAAACCCCGAACATACTCCGTTCCGGTGAGCATCACGGATCTTTTTATCAACACCTATGGGATACGATCCTTTCAGGGGAAACCTATCAAGGTATTCTTACAAATAAACGAAAAGACGAAACACTCTATAATGAGTTTAAAACAATCGTCCCACTCAAAAACAAGCGTCAGGAACTCACCAGTTTCATTTCAACCGGCAAAGACATTACTTCCCGGATTATCTTTGAACATGAACTGGAAAAAGCTGCCGCAACCGATCCTCTGACCAATGCGGCCAACCGCTTACAATGCAATAGTTGGCTCAAATTGGCTACAGAACATGCGCAAGACACCAATATTTCAGTAGCACTGATTCTCTTTGATATCGATGACTTCAAAAAGGTTAACGATACATTCGGACACAATACCGGAGATGATGTACTTATTCGAATTGCCGAAATTGTCCGAACTATGGTGAGAAGCAACGATATATTTGCACGATGGGGCGGAGAAGAATTCGTCATTTTACAAATTGATACCCCGTATGATGGAACGATAGCTCTTGCAGAGCGGCTTAGAAAAGAGATAGAGGAATCGGTTTTTGAAAATGTCGGTACATTGACAATCAGTATCGGTGTGTCACAGTACGATGGAAGTGAAAGCATTGAGTCCTTTGTTAAAAAAGCGGATGATGCTATGTATCAGGCAAAAAGGGAAGGAAAAAACAAAGTTGTCGTGAATAAAGAGGATGGGAATCACTAAAGATTTCGATACAGCAGCCCCATATTGCTAGACTTAAACTCAAATCTTTTATAAAAATCGAGTGCCGCATCATTTCGTCTGTCAACAGCTAGTGAAAGACGTGCATAGCCCAATTCTCCCGCTTCTTCGATCATCGAATCCAGTAACAAACTTCCTATTCCCATACCACGGTATTCAAAGGTAATGATCATATCTTCGATTAAACCGACTCGTGCTCCGCCGGCAGTTGAGATAAGACACTGCATCGAAACCATCCCAATTATACGGTTGGAATCCGTTGCTATCAAAACTTTTGCATCCGGTTTTTGAAGAAGCAATTCCAATCCCTGCTTCTGTTTAGCCGGATCGATAAGAAAATCATCTTCGATCGCAAAAAGTTCCGATAACAATTCAGTCATTGCTTCGATATCTTCAGCATATGCATAACGAATTTGTATATCAGCGTCCATTTTTCATCCGTTCTAAGAGTTCACCAAGCTTATCATGACGTAATTGAATCAAACGCTCGATCTCATCGTAATCGAATTTACCGAAATAAGTCATATCAAACAGTCTGAGAAGAGCTGCACGACAGCAGCTTTTGTCACACTCTGTGACGAGTTTTTTCGCCTTTTTATACGGAAGATCGGTCTCTTGAAATATCTTGATTGCATCCGCGACATTCTTGCATCCGCATTCACAGATTTCAAGGGCTAATACTTCTTCCTTGGTAGCCATGACCCACCCCTTAGAGGGAGTGCTCTGCCTTGTAATTATTTGCCTTTTCGACGGCTTCATACAATTTTTGAGCAAGTTCCGGCATTTTGACATGGTTTGTCCATACCGTATCTTCGACGATATCATGGATTTCCGATGCAATTTCAACAGCGAATCGTTTGAGTTTCGCCAGTTCTTTTTTGTGGTCTGCTTCAGTCATATCTGACATAGTTTATCCTTTTTTTTTTAATTTCATGCAGCTAACGTTAGGCAACACGTATTTCGATGTGCCGTGCTTGGTCTTTTCCTAATGCAACAACACGTTCACCGATCTGAACCTGCACGCTGCTTTTAAAGAGACCGTAACGCTTTACGCACAGCGTTGCATTTGGACAAATGCCCATAGCACACAAATGATCTTTTAACGTATCATCCAGTGCTATGGATAAGACTCTGCATTTTTCATTCACGCAGGTTTCAAGAAGATTCATAATCTAACCCCTAAAGTGAAAATGCATAAATATTTTCAAATTTGACGGGATGGAAGTCACCGTAACACATATGCAAGAATGTCCCTTTTTGTTGAAAATGATAATCTTCAAAAAGTTTTACCGCACGTTTATTCCCGAGAGGAACATCTGCCAAGACTTTTTTAAGCCCTCTAAAATACAAGACACCCTGCATCATTTTCTCTGCTTCATCCTCAAAGCCTTCACGACATTGCCAAGGCCCCAGATAGACGCCGCGCGCATTAATCACACTGGAGTGCTGAAACGAATTCGGTAATGCAAATTTGAGTGAACTATTGCGTTCCATTTCATCGAGCATAAATCCCATACGATCTTCGCCAAATGTTTCAAAATCGATTTTACGGATTGTCGCATCGAAATTTCCGCCGTCAAGTTCTTTTGCCTGAGCATTGGTAAAACTAAACGGCGGAACTTTGCCTACATTGAGAAAACGCCCTACTTCCATTACGCTCTTAAAACCGCTTTGTTCGAAAAAACTTTTCAAATGCGGATTGGCATGAAGATACAAAGAAGGATGCTCGTCTTTTAACACTCCAAAAAGGGTATTAAACAAACGTCGTCCGATTCCTTGTTTTTGGTGGCTGGGTTTGACCATAAAATATTTTATCATTGCTGAGCGTTCAAACTCGACCGCCATAATGGCTCCGACTAAAACACCCTCGTCATAGGCTCCGTAACACAAATGAGGAGCATGCATCATCATGAGTTTGACATGATAACCATCCAGCAGCCAACCTACATCTTCAGCAATTTTAATGAGCTCCGGTACATCCACATATTTGAGCCATCCTATATACATATCGTATCCTGATAAAGTGATTTTAGTTCACTGATGTCGAGTACACGCTTGCGTGATGTGACAATTTCCCGGATTTTCGGAAGCATATCCCGAAGTATTCTTGTATCGGCCGTAATCCCCATCCGTGCAAGATGGTAGCTTATTGTAGCACTCCCTGAGTGCTTGCCGATCGGAAATGAACTTTGTAAACCAACTTCTTCGGCCTCGTAAGGCTCATACGCGTGAGAATCTTTCATCATACCGCTCGCATGGATGCCGCTCTCATGGGCAAAAATATTTTCACCCACGACAGGTGCATTGGATGCGAGCGCCACATTGGCAGCTGCCGCTACGGTTTGAACTAAATTTCGGATTAGGTGTGCATCTATGGGACGTGCTTCACCGTAGAGATGTTTTAGTGCCATGAGAATCTGTTCAAACGAAGCGTTCCCAGCACGTTCTCCTAATCCGATTACGGTTGTATTCATACTGATAGCCCCTGCATCAATACCGCTGAGGGCATTGGCATTGGCAAGGCCAAAATCATTGTGTGTGTGCATTTCAATCGGGAGGAGATTCAGGTCACATAATGACTTTATTGCAGTGTAGGTTTGTGTCGGCGTCATTACACCGATTGTATCGCAGTAACGGAATCGTGATGCACCGCATTCACGGGCAAGTTCCATAACTTCTTTGATGAATTCATGGCTCCCTCTGGAGCTGTCTTCACCGCCGATGCAGACGAATACCCCCTCACGTGTTGCTGAAGTAACGACACGTTCGAGTTCGCTTAATACTTTGGCTTTACTGCCGCCGAATTTAACATCGATAAGAAGATCAGAGACAGGAATAGAGAGATCGACCGCTTTTACCCCGCAAGATAAAGAAGCATCCAAATCTTCCATCTTCATCCGATTCCAGGTCATCATACGAGCCTTTAGCCCTAAAGCCAAAAGCTCTTTTATGTCATCTCGCTCTTTGACACCCATTGCTGCAATACCGATTTCAAGTTCATCCGCACCGCACGCATCGAGAAGCGTTGCGATACGAAGTTTTTCTTCCGTATTAAATGCGACATAGGGAGCTTGTTCCCCGTCGCGTAATGTGGTGTCATTGATGAGTGCCATAACAGGCTCCTTAATTCACTTCTGCGTTTTCATCCATACCGAAGTATTTGCGTGATGCTTTTAGGACCGAAATTTCGATCGGCTCATACGCATAACTTTGATCTGCAATGATTCCGGCAGCTTTAAGATCGTCTTGTGGACATCCGCCGATTTTAGCCGTAAGGATCAATTGTACGTCTTTGAGTTTTTCCAAGATTGGAGCCAATGGATTGGTTCCGTCCGGACCTGCACAATATTCGTAATCTACTTTACGGTGATGGATAAATCGGATACCTTTATCACCGGCTTCATAGATCAAGAATTCTTTGACACTTCCGAAATGTTGGTTGATCATCCCCTCACCAGCAGTCGTTACCGCTACAAGGATGGTCACACCGGTAGAGCTGAGTTCTTCTTTCTCTTTACGTACACGTTCGTTCGCTTGATCAAGGAAGAATCGGAACTCTTCGATTTTCGCTTGGGCTGCTTGACGTGCTTCAAGATCGTATTTGATTTGAAGTTCGTCGAAGCTGAGTCCGGCAAACGTATCTTTTGTAAATTCCGCCCCACGGTCTTCACCGATAAGACCGACTGCATCCGCACGGCATTGACGGCAGTGCTGCATCAATTTCATATCCATACCGCATGCTTCCTGAACCGCCATTTGTTCTTGGTCAGTAGCACTCGGTACACCGGCTAGGGCAAATGCTGTTCCGAATTCCGGCTCTGAGAGGATCGGCATGATATTATGCAAGAAAACACCGATCTCTTTGAGTTTCTTGGAAACTTCCGGAAGATGTTTGTCATTGATTCCAGGGATAAGAACCGAGTTTGCTTTGATCAAGATCCCCTTTTCAACACATTTTTTCATCCCTTCGAGTTGATTTTCCAAAAGAATTTTTGCCGCTTCTTTTCCATAAATACGTTTATTGTTATGAAAAATCCACGGATAGATTTGACTACCGATCTCACCCGTTTCATCAACGCTGTTGATGGTTACGGTAATATGATCGATATTGTATTCAACCATCTCATCGATAAAGTTCGGTAATTCCAAACCGTTTGTTGAGAGACAAAGTTTAAGATCCGGTGCAAATTCGCGAACCATTCCGAATGTTTCAAATGTTTTCTTCGGGTTGGCCAACGCATCACCCGGGCCTGCAATACCGAGTACACTCATACGTTGTACTTCACCACCAACGAGAAGTACTTTTTTTGCCGCTTCTTCAGGGGTAAGACGTTCTGAGGTTACTCCCGGTCGACTTTCATTCGAACAGTCGTATTTACGATTACAATAATTACATTGAATATTACACGCCGGTGCTACCGCTACGTGAATACGGGCATAGTGATGGTGCGCTCCCTCTGAATAACATGGATGATTGTGTATCTTCGCTTGAATATCTTCGGGCATAAAAGATTCATTTCCGCTTGAGGAACAACTCATAATAACTCCTTTGTAAGTGTCATTAAATGATTCACAACCTCATCCGGCGGAAACATTTTCTAAAAGGGTTAATGCAATGAATGTTCTATAGGTTTAAAAAGGAGAGTTCAACAAAATGAGACGTTTTTGTAGCAGTTGCAACCGAAGCCTACAGAGACTATGCTTCGATTGTCGGTTGTGGCGTGGAAAAGAGGTAACCTTGTGAATAATCGACCCCAAAGTTTAATAATGTTGAAAAAATCGCTTCGTCTTCAACAAATTCCGCAATGGTCTCTATCCCTTTCCTACGGGCATAAAAGAGGATACTTTCGACCGTCAAAAGATGATCTTGATCACGATTAATATTTTTGATCAGTGAACCGTCAATTTTGATATAGTCGACATCCAGCTTACTGAGATAGCTAAAATTCGAATATCCTGTACCGAAATCATCGATTGCGATTTTACAGCCGAATTGTTTTACATGCCGTATGAATTCGATTACTTCTTCATAATTAACGATCCCTTCTGACTCAACAATCTCAAAAACCGCACGTTTTGATGCTGATGAATGTTCGAGTATTTTATAGATATAAGAACGTGTTTCATCCGAGATAATATCGTTGACCGTCAAATTCAAAGAAAACTCATACTTTAGATTTTCAAATGCAGCAAATGTCTTAGCAATCATGATCCGTGTCAGTTTATCGTACAGTTTTGATCTTTTTGCATGTTCCAAAAACCAAAACGGACTTAAAACGGTACCGTCAGGCTCGACTAAACGGATGAGCGATTCGTATTTCACAATACGACGGGTTTGATTATCCACGATTCCTTGAAAATACGGAACAATCCGATCGTCCTCAATCGCCGATTTGATTTTATCAAAGATCCAAATATTGTTACGTGTTTTTTCGGTCAAAGCGATATTGTCATTGAAAATAATCAGTTTATCCCGTTGTTCTTTGGCCTCTTTAAGTGCCATATGCGCCAGGTTATACACATCGGAATACGCTGCATTGGCTATTCCTGCGGAGACGTTTACCGATATTTCATGTCCGGCAACGTTATATTTGAAATTTTCGAGTTTATTAATTTGTCCAATGACATAATCTTTCAAACTTTCATCAAATGTATGATTGACACAAATAACCGCGAATTCATCGCCGCTTATACGATAGAGAAAGTCATGATCGGAAATTGCTTCCAGGCGTTCTGCAAACGCTTTGAGGAGTTCATCACCGATCGTATAGCCAAAGTAATCATTGATAGTTGAAAACCTGTCAATATTAAGCAATATTAGGGTGATTTTATCCTCACCGCTTTCCAAATCTCCGAGCAAAGCGGTACGGTTTTTTAATTTGCTCAGAGGATCGATCAACTGTCGACGGATAATTTGATCTTTGGTGATCAGTTCGGTGACATCAACCCGTGCAGCGATAAATTCTACAACATTCCCGCGATCATCAAAGATTGGAGCAATCACGGTTTTGACGTAATACTCTTTTCCCGTTTTAGAAAGATTTCTAAATGTCTTTTTCCAAACTTTCCCCTCTTTAATTGTTTTCCATAAATCTACAAAAATCCCCGGATCCGTATCAGGATGACGAACTACACTATGTTTTTGTCCGATCAGCTCTTCACGGGTATATCCCGAAATCTCGCAAAAAACATCATTGACATAGGTAATATTACCCTCTGCATCGGTTTTGGAAACAATGGAACTTTGATCGAGCACCATTTTGTATTGATCAAGAATTTTAATGTAATCGTTTAGCTCATGCTGGGTTTCATTTACCAAATGGGTGAGCGCTTTGAGCATAGTGTGATGATAACGATGTTTTGATTCCTGATTTTGAGGAAATGTATTTCGCTCTGACTCACTCAGTGAGAGGGTTGTCGTTGTAATATTGAGCAGCTGATTGCCCGACATGGAGTGAAAAAACTCACCATAGGTAAATAATCCGGCAGTTGGAGCGACCTCATTCAGCAATCCAAACTCATAATTGAGTTGATCTTTCAGAAAAAGCTTTCGGACGGAACATGAATAAATATAAATCGCTTCTGCAGGATCGGAGGCGACGTTTTCACGCATATTGTTGGCACGTTCCAATATCTCTTCAATGTTCCCGATAGCAAAACGGACTCTGTCGCCTTCATGAAAATGCCCGGCATAAATAAAACCGCCGTCTTCAGTCTGCCCGATCATGGAACGGGCGATCTCAACCCCATCTTCGACTTTTATCAATGGAAACTCAATCGCACTGGCTGGGATCGCCTGTATCGTCTCTTCCCCTAAATAGTGGGTATACAGCTCACGAACATCCCTACCGTCAATCTCATAGATAACATTTTTATCCGCACGCGTTACCGTCATCTCTTTGCCGATCATCGTCCAGTTAAGCGAATAGGCATGATTTACATTTAAAACATCGCTTTCCAATACTGCAAGTACAATTCCCTCATCGTATATGGTACTGTCTTTAAAAACATAGGTTCGGGTAAACGTCAAATCGTCTCCCGCATTTCCACCTGCAAGAACCACATCATTACGGATGGACGTAAACCCGTCTAAAAAAGATTCAGAATCACTTTTAAGTCCTTCACTCAGTGCAATACATACTTTCGTACGATCAGTCAGAATCTCTTGCGCAACACGGGCTCCGGAGGAATAATCCGTACGGGGATAGTAATAGGTCTTGACTGTGGTTGCCTCAAACAGGGAAACCGAGACAATAATTTCCCCTGATGTCATAACCCCGTCTATAATCTCTCCGGCAGTCGTAGCACCGATCAGCAGTGCATTCGGAAGTATTACTGAAATCCTATCGAGTATCGGCTGGATGTATGTTTTATCCATAACTCCGCTGAAGAGTTGAATAAAAACAGTTCCTTTATGAGCAACAGCCTGATCCAGAAATGTTTCAAGTTTATCAGCAGTTTCATATTTGTGGTTGATCAACTGCATAAAAACTCCCGTCCTCTCAATATAACTAAACCCATTTTATAAGATTTAAACTGAATGTTACGGAAATATTTCATCCACTACCCAATTCTAATGAGAAAATAATGAGAACAGAACTTGCAATTTCAATTCTTAACATAAGGAGTTGAATTATGATGGTAGCCATTCCTATGGATGCAATGAAGCGTGTATATCACCAAAACCCCTGCAGTGCAACTATGTTTGCCATTTACGAAGTGTTAGGGGAACGAAAAGATGTCCGTTACCGTCACCACGAAACCCGTCTCAATCCATGGGAAAAACATGAGGGTAACATGGTGCGCGATCCTAAGATGAAAGCTTGTGAATGCGACTGCGAAATAGCACAAGACCCCCACCATATCAGTGAACATTACGCCCTGCTTGAAGTAATCGGGAAATGCGACTACTTACTGGTCGATCAATATTGTCTCAATACCCTCTTCGCCATGAAAAATGTCGGGATCAAAATCCATAAATTACCGCCGTTCGTAAAAACGGCTGAAGAAGCGATCAATCACTTTCTCATCGGTACCGAAATCACTGACCATCTGCAATATATTCATCCTGTAGCCTAATATTTCACCAAATAAGAACGCTAAATGCATTTTTAACACTATATAATAAGTGTTAAAAAAGGTTTATCGTGCAAATCAATCATAATTCTTCCATTCTAACGCTCGAAGACATGCCGCTCGACGTCGGGTATAGTTCGGAGAAAGTCGATCTGAAAAACAGTGCAGGCGAAATTTTTTCTATCGGCGGACAAAACGGTGCGACGCAGCTTCTCATCAGTGCCCCTTTTATCGACGACGCACTCCTGTCGCAGCTAAAAGATATTGATACTCTTCTATCACTCAATGCATTAGGGGGAATCACTAAAGCACTGATCGTTGCAAATGACAAACATGAATTGCCTACACTGGAAGAGTGGTTGAGCGGATACGATTATGATGAAGCCTTCGGAGACTTTTACGGTGTCCGTCTTTCTAACAAAGAACTAGCGAAATCACTGTTTATTATCTCGAAAGACGGAGCAGTCTTTTACCACGAAATCCTCAATGATCTAAGTGAGCCGTTTAGTATCGACAAAGCACTGGCTAAGATCGTAGCAGCCAACAGTTGCTATACCGGAAAAGGGTGTCACGGATAATTTATTCGTGATTACCGTACAAACCTCCACGCTCTATCCTTTTCTTTTCTAATAACACATCTTAATTCCGTTCAATCATCCATCAATCTGCTTTCCAAACAAATATGTCAGTAGAACGTTATCCGTAACATACCAAACTTCCTTAGACATTTTTGTCCTACTCTTCTACACACTCCACAAAATCGGACAAAATAGGATAATTTTACTCCTATTTATTACAAGAACACATTATGCAACGGTTTGTGCAAAGCTCCAAAAGGGATCACGATGGACACAATATTGGAAACAATCAAAAAAGAGTTACGCAATCAAACTACCATCCCTTACTTTAGTCTGGGCGTGTTTGAGGGCATTATGACCAAAGAGGGTGAAGCCGTTCCTTATGACAGCGATTCACTTATTTTGGCAATGAACGGCGGACGTGCCATGGCTCCACGTTTGATGTTTGAATATTCCCGTGCCGCGATGCATTTGGAACAACGCCGCGGCGTTGAATATATGACTCAACTGCTTAATCATATTTATACTAAACCGTTTGAGCCGACACCGTTACACAAAGCAATTGTGGACATGATGCCGCGCTATATCATCGATACGAACCGAGACACTAAATTTCAAGAACTTTTAGCCTATACACCACACTGTCTTATCATCGGAAAATCCCGTATTATGGGCGATTTAAACCGTTATGAAGTCTACGAGTACGATGTCGAAAACAAAAAATATTTTCTCGTAGAAGATGAAGTCCTTGATAATGCAGAGAAGATCCTTTTTAAACCGATGGGTTCGCCGTTGCCGAATCCGACATTTGTCATTTCCGATGCCGATTACGTCGATTGGCTCACTGAGGCGATGGGCGGATTTGCTCTCCCGAAAGTGCTCAAAACCTATCGTAAAGCAAAAAAATACCTCTTTTTAGGGACTAATTTCGGACATGACACCGATCGAATGGTTGCAAATGAACTAACCCTTGATTTGGAAGGCGGATATGTCGTCACCGATCAAGAGCTGGGCAAAAAAGAGAAAAAATTCATCGAGAAACATAATCTCGAAGTTGTACCTATGTCGCTAACCGAATTTATCAAAGCATTTGTATAAGGAGAAAGCTATGCCAATGATACCTACCGTAAAAGATATTTCGCCTCGCGGAGAGCGTTATTTCGACCTGTTTTCAAAACTATTAGGGGACCGTGTGATCGTTATCACGGAAGCGATTGATGATCATATGATGGGGGTTATCGTTTCACAGCTCCTTTACCTCGAAGCAATGGATCCGGATGAGCCGATCCATATGTACATCAGTTCACCCGGCGGATCGGTGATGAGCGGTCTTGCGATCCTCGATACAATGCAGCTTATCAATGCACCAGTATATACGTATGCTATGGGTCTGGTTGCATCGATGGCTGCCGTACTCTTTACCTGCGGAGAAAAAGGACATCGCTATATGCTCCCTAACGCCGAAGTAATGATTCATCAGCCCCTCGGCGGCTATTCGGGCCAAGCGAGCGACATTGAGATCCATACCAAACATATTCTCAATCTCAAACGCCGTCTATACGCTATTTTGGCGGATGCAACCGGTAAAAGTGCCAAAGTAATCGAAAAAGAGTCCGACCGCGACAACTATATGGAAGCCAAAGAGGCGATCGAGTTCGGTCTTGCGGATACTATTCTCACTAAATTCACTGCAAAGGATGTATGATGAGTACCGAAAAAACCTGTTCATTTTGCGGTCGTAAACAAAGCGAAGTTAAAAAAATGTTCTCTTCGGAGACTACCCATATCTGTAACGAGTGTATCACAACCTGCTCTGCCATTTTGCAAAAAGAGGTTCGTTTCGAACAACGTTCCGCAATGCAGCAACAGCTCCCGACTCCGGAAAAAATCGTCGAGTTTTTGGACAAATACATCATCGGTCAATTGGATGCAAAAAAGGTTCTCGCCGTTGCCCTTTATAACCACTACAAACGGATCGAAAATCCGGTTTACAACAACGTCGAGCTCGAAAAATCGAACATCCTTCTCGTAGGACCTACCGGAAGCGGTAAAACATTGCTTGCAAAATCACTCTCTAAAATTATGCAGGTTCCGTTTGCGGTTGCCGATGCAACGGCCCTAACCGAAGCGGGTTATGTGGGTGAAGACGTTGAGAGTATCCTCTCCCGTCTCCTCGCTGCAGCCAACTATGACATCGAGCTCGCACAACGCGGGATCATCTATATCGATGAAATCGATAAAATCGCCCGTAAAGGTGAGAGTTCAACCATGGGCCGTGACGTATCGGGTGAAGGGGTACAACAAGGTTTGCTCAAAATCCTGGAAGGTGCCGAAGTGTATGTCCCGGTCAAAGGGAGCCGCAAAAACTCTACGACCGAAACCGTACTGTTCAACACATCCCATGTTCTCTTCGTCTGCGGAGGTGCTTTCGTCGGTCTCGTTCCTGATTCCCATACGAAAAAATCGAACAAAGTAGGCTTTAGCAAAACAGCCGAAAAAGGCGATGTCAAAGAGAAAAAAATCGATGCGAAAGCACTCGTTCATTACGGAATCATCCCTGAGTTTATCGGTCGTATTCCGGTTGTCGCACAACTTCGCGAATTGACCAAAGAGCAAATGGTACAAATCCTCAAAGAGCCTGACAATGCACTGATCAAACAATTCCAAGCGTTGTTTGACATGGACGGAATCGAACTCAATTTCGAAGAAAAAGCCCTCGACGCCGTCGCTCAAAAAGCGATCGACCGAGGTGTCGGAGCACGCGGTCTGCGCAGTATCATCGAAGAAGCGATGCTGCCGCTGCAATTTAGCTGTCCGTCGAAAAAGAATTTGCAAAGTCTCACCATCACCGAAGCGGTGATCGAAGATCCGACCAACGAACCTATTTATGTTTATAAAGAAGAGAGCGCGGAAGGGTGAATTCTCAGCGTTCGTGGTGAGCCTGTCGAACCATGAACATTTCACCCTTCGACAAGCTCAGGGCGAACGGTAAATTAATTCCTGCTAAACTATACCCTATTGCCTATAGGGTGCCAGTTAGGTTATAATCACCCCATGAAACAAAAAGAAGTCCTCGAAGTACTACAATCATACAAACGTGAACATGCCGATGAATTCGGAATTGTACGGATCGGTATTTTCGGCTCCGTTGCACGGAATGAAGCGACGGAAGAAAGTGACGTCGACATCGTTATCGAGACAAAACACCCTAATCTTTTCAAACTCTCCCGTATCCGTCTTGATCTTGAAGAGCTGATGCATACCCATGTTGATCTTATCAACTATCGTGAGAGCATGAATACGTTTTTAAAAGAACGAATCCAAAAAGAAGCGATCTATGCCTGAAAAGGCTCTTCTGATCGAAACCCTCACCCAAATTCACAGCGCAACTGAGCGTATTCTCAAACGGTTTGAACCTATCAAAACTTCCGATGATTTTTTAAATGACGAAGCGGGTCATGAAAAACTCGATGCCATCTGTATGCAGTTGATCGCTATCGGTGAAAGCCTGAAAAACGTTGACAAGCTTACTGACAAAAAACTGCTATCCAACTATCCTGCCGTAGATTGGAAATCAGTCAAAGGAATGCGTGATATTATCAGCCATCACTATTTTGATCTCAATGCCGAAGCGGTATTCGACGTATGTAAAAATGATATAAATATATTAAAAGTGACTGTTGCACAAATGCTTCTTGATTCTAAACAAAAGTCTTAACTCTTTCTCGAACAAATCTTGCATTAGTTCTCCTAATAACGACATCATGAGGACAAAATATGAAACGTGTTTATCTGGATAACAATGCTACCACAAAACTAGACCCGATCGTAAAAGTGAAAATGCAGCCTTTTTTTGAAGAGCTTTACGGTAACCCAAATTCCCTTCACCAATACGGAATCGAAGTACGCCCGTATTTGAACGAAGCGATGGGGTATATGTACGATGCCCTCAATGCACCCGATGCAGATGATATCCTCATCACGTCATGTGCGACGGAGAGCAACAATACGGTACTCAAAGGGATCTTTTTCAAACATATCCTCCGCGATCCGAGCAAAAACCATATCATCGCTTCGGCGGTTGAGCATCCTTCTGTCCTCGAAACTCTCCACTTTCTCGAAGAGAACGGGGCTGAGATCACATTTGTCGACGTTGACCAATTCGGATATGTCAGTGCGGAACGTGTTGCTGCGGCGATAACTGACAAAACGATCCTCATCTCAATGATGTGGGCGAACAATGAAACCGGAATGATTTTCCCGGTTGAAGAAGTAGCCGCTATCGCAAAAGAAAAAGGGATTTTATTCCACACCGATGCGGTTCAGGCAATCGGAAAAGTGAAAGTCGATCTCACTAAGACTCCGATCGATTATCTAACGTTTTCTGCACACAAATTCCACGGTCCGAAAGGGATCGGCGGGCTTTATGTCAAAAAAGGTTCAGAACTCCCTAACCTCCTCCACGGTGGGGAACAAATGGGCGGAAAACGTGCCGGAACATTGAATGTCGCGTATATCATCGGTATGGGCTTGGCAATGAAACAATCGGTCGGCCATTTGGAAAAAATGAACACAGATGTGCGTGCACTCCGTGACCGCCTCGAAGATGCGATTTCTCAGCTTCCGGATACCATTGTCGTCGGAGATCGTGCACGACGTACCCCAAATACCATCCTTATTTCTCTCCGCGGAATCGAAGGAGAATCGATGTTGTGGGATCTAAACCGTGCCGGCATCGCTGCTTCAACCGGAAGTGCCTGTGCGTCCGAATCCCTCGAAGCCAACCCTGTTATGAGTGCCATCGGTGAAGATCCTGAGCTTGCTCATACGGCGATCCGTCTCAGTCTCAGCCGCTTTACAACTGCCGATGAGATCGACTATACGATCGATGTATTCATGAAAGCGGCAGAACGTCTGCGCTCTATCTCTTCAACGTATTCTTACACAAATGAGAAAGTGGTCAACTAAGACCGCTTTCTTTCACAAATATTCCCCATTCACCCTTCTGATATGTTATTATTAGCACAAATAAGGCGAAGGCAGATGTATGGAAATTTCACAAGACGAAGTATATGTGATAGAGGAAGATCACGTATGCAGTCAGCTTTTTCTCTCAGCAATTAATACTCAGAAAAATCTTATAGTCTTAATGCGGGATCACGTTCCGATTCTGTTTAACAAATCGTTTCTTGATTTTGCCAATGTCTCATCTGCCAAAGGTTTTTTACGTGAATTCGGTTCTCTTCTAAACCGTTTCGTCCCTCATGACAGCTATTTCCATGCAGGAAAAGTAGTTGATAAGGATGATTGGACAACTTCTCTTCTGGCACTTCCGGAAAATGACCGTATCATCAGTATGCTCAGCTACCGTATCGAACCTCATGCATTTTCCGTATCCGTTGAATCGCCTGTACCCAACTATATCATTGTAACGTTTACCGACATTTCCCAAGATCTGATCAAGCGGATTATGATCGAAAACGATGTCAGTATTGACAAAGAGAGCGGAGCTTTCGATAAAGAGTATTTCAATCATACATCGAAAAGCTTTCTTGAGGCGGCAATTTTCAATAAAAAACTGATCGGTATTACAATGATTGAACTCATGTCATCCGATGACGAAGCGGAACACTATTTACATGATTTTTGTTTTAGCATTAAATCCAATATACGCCAAAGCGATATGCTGGTTCGATGGGGCAAAAGAGTTTTCTTATTGGCCTATCTCATAGATTCTTCCGAGAATGCACTGAATTTCAGCCGCAAATTGCTCACGGTAATGCGAGAAGAGCCTTTTCAAACACTCAGCAGTATCAGTATGCGGATAGGGAGCAGTGTACAAAATGAAAACGATGATATCTACACTATCATTTCACGTGCCCAAAAAGCGTTACAGCAAACAAACGATTCGTGCATTACCGTCTTATAACCCCTATGAATTAAATATGCATATCGATTCCTAAAAGCTATTGGGAGTCATTATGCGTCCTTATCGCAATATTAGCGATTCAGAACTACACAGTTTGGGAGCAACCCGAGAATGGGACTCAGAGTATGTCCGTTCTCTCTCTGTTCCGTCCACCGTTTTATGGGTCCATTCCACACGCGAAAAATACCACAAACTTGATCCGATGGATCCGAATCTTATTAAAACAATTACAATCGAGAGAATTCAGGGTGACGTTATCAAAACCAATTTCGGAAGCTATTCCCTCGACACCGGCAAAAATATCTTTTATTCCTGCGGCTGTAAAAAATACTGTGACTGTTACGGACAACTCTATCTTTTAAAGGATTCGAATGCGCTATCTGATCGATATACGGCTTGAAGGAAAAAGCCGACTCTACCCGATTGATGCAAAGAATGAAACCCAAGCGATCGAGCGTCTAAAGCTCCGTCTCCCACCACACCAGCGAGAAGCTATTATTATCGATTCGATCGAAATCGACCCCACATCGATACCGGAAGATGATCCGTTCGGAGTCTTTTTAACCTAAACCTTTTAACGGATCAAACCGTCTTCTTTTGTAAGATCTTTGCGCATCGTCTCACGGACATAATCCATCCCGTTGTAAAACTCACGCATCATCACCGAAAACAGATGCGCACCTCTCTCATTGACGTGATCGTTTTCAACCATACCGCATATTTTCAAAAGGGAGCTTTCAATCCACAGATGTTGTTTTGAGGGCTGCAATCCGAACATCTCCACCATCATTCGATATTGACGGATTGCACGGGGAGGAAATGTTGTTGCATGGGTAATGGGGAGTTCATTTTTTCCGATCTTCGCTGCATAGGCCGGGAGTGAAAATGTATTGGCATAGAGGGTATCACCGATAAAACTGAACGCTCCGCTTCCTATGCCGACGTATTCGCTCCGTTCAATCACATACTCATCGATAATCCCCTCAGATGAAAGCGACCATGCCCAGCTGGAGCGTTGGGTATACACCTCGCTCATCCGCTCTGTTATGATACGGTAGAAATCTGCATCTTTGGTGTTGCTCAGTGCACCCCACCGTTTACTGAGATTTTCGCGTATCCCCGGTGCATACATCAGCGGATAAAAGGTCACTTGCGGCGGTCGAAGTCGTAAAATCGTATCGATCCCACGATGCAGTTCTTCTTCACTCTGGTCGGGGTAATTGTAGATCATATCGATATTGACAATCGGAAAATCTCCCAATACTGCCGATACCTTTGCATACTGTTCATCACCGGAACCGAATTTTTTATACCGTCCGATCTTTTGGAGGTGGCGATCGTTAAAACTTTGTATCCCTATCGATAGACGGTCGATTTTTCCGTACAGATCGGCATCTTCCAAATCATTCAGATGGGAGGGATCACTCTCACATGAAACTTCACGAATTGAAAAAAGCGATTTGGCCAAATCGATTGTATTTCCCAGTTCGTGAGGGAGGATTGTCGTCGTCCCCCCTCCGAAATAGATCGAATCAAACCGGTATCCCAAAGCATGAACCATCCGCATCTCATCATGCAGCAGTTCAAAATAACGCTTTGCACTCGGTTCGTCAAATCGGAACTTATGAAAAGAGCAATACGGGCACAAAGTGAGACAAAAAGGGATATGGATATAAAGAAGTCTTGGAATTTCATCCGATGCGGGAGGCAAAGAAACAGTAGAAGGGACTAAACGGAGGTACTTTTTTACCGCCCGTTTCATAACTGCAGAGGCAATTTGTTCAATAACAGCCATGATTATTGAAGCCCTTTGAGAAGTACTCCTATGCTGTACTCATAAATGGCTTCCATATTATCACTCATCATCAAATGTCCATCGATCAACAGCGATGCGAGACCGTGGATCGACGCCCATACCATAGCCGCTTGTATCAAAGGATTTACCTGTGCTATGATCCCCTCTTCCTGAGCTTCGCTAAGGAGCCCAATGAGAGCGTATAACCCTGTTGCTTGAGTTTCATCTTTATAATCGCATATCTCTTCACGTTCTTTACGGTACATCTCCCCAAAAAGAAGACGATACAGATTCGGATGCTCTATTGCAAAATTGAGATACGCTCGCCCCATTCTTTCAAATCGCTCTGCAACGCTATACGTACGGTCTTCAAATATGGGGGTGAAGAGTAAATTAAGATGTTCATACCCTTTTTCGATGACCCCGAGTATTAACGCCTCTTTACTTGCAAAATGACGATACACTGCCGTTCGAGAAGTACCCAATCGCTGAGTCAATTCTCGGAGTGTAATCGTATCAAGCCCCTCCTTGTCAATCATCTCCAAAGCCGTCTGCAACAGCTCTTCTTTGAGATTTCCATGATGGTAGGGGGAGTTTTTTTTATCTTTCATAACGACATTGTAACATGCATACTACAAATAGTGCACATATTATGTTGACATTGTCCACATTTAATGTTAACATTGTCAACATATATTTTACCAAGGATAATCATGAGGCACTTTGTTCTCCTTTCCTTCACCCTATTGCCATTGATAGCTTCTGACCTCGCATCTTTGCTCCCGAGTGCCAAAACAAATTTACGCGTTGCATCCGCACGTCTGGAAATCAAAAAATCTGGGGAGCAGCTCGATGAGGCTAAAACCGCCTATTTCCCAACCGTCACGGCAACAGCACTCTATAAGAAAAAAGATAGAACTCCCGCCTTTGAACCCAACAAAATCCAAGGTGCCGAAATAGGGGCACAAATCAGCGTTTTTGACGGATTTCGGCGTGAAGCGCTTCTCGATGCACTTCATGCATCCATGGCTTCCGCAACCCATTCTCTAGCACAAGAAGAGCAAAATGTCCTGATGGAAACCATCGCTGCTTATTACGACTATCTGGATACCCAAAACCGTCTTGATGTCAATATAGAGAAAAAAAAGGAACTTCTCTCCGAAGTGCAACGGTATGAGATTCTCGTTAAAAACGATCTAGCCACGACCGATATCCTCAAATCGCTGATTGCTTCAAAACTGGAAGCCGATTATGATGAACAAAATCTCAAAATGCTCCTTGAAAAACATCGAAAACATCTCGAACTCCTCAGTGCGACATCGATCCATGAACCTCTTACATATAGAGAGCTTGCCCTCCCGAAATTTACTACGGTAGAACGCCATGACCTGCAAAGCGATCAAGCCAATATCGAGATTTTACGCAATACCGAAGATCGTTATACCTATCTTCCTTCCATCACACTCGAAGCAAAACACAAATACATGGAATACAGCGGTTACGATACGATGGGCGGAACCAATCTCCAACCGCTGAACCAAAACGAAATCACTGCCTCCCTTACCATGACGCTGTTTGATATGGGACGCATCGCAAAAGAGCGGGAACAAGCCCGAATCGATACCCTAAAAGCCAAAAATCTTCTGGATTACAAAACCCAAAGTCTAAACAACGATGCCGAAATAGCCCTCATGTCGATCCAAACCTCCCAAAACGCTTATGAAGCGGCCAAAGCCGAAGAAGAGGCACGGAACGAAGCGTTCGGTTTTATCAAACAACGTTTTGAAGCGGGATTGGTCAATTCAACGACCTACCTCAGCGAACTTACCAACCTCACCCAGTCGCGTACAAAAACCCGCAATGCGCTTAATACACTCCAAGTGGCAAAAGCCAGTGCCGCGTATGCCTACGGAATCGATCTTTTAACATTACTCGAGGAGAAAAAATGAAAATTTTACTGATATCAACCCTAACCGCACTCTCCCTATGGGGCGATGTTTATGCCACATTTGAGTCCCAAGCCTACCGTGAAGCAGCTCTGGGGATGAACGCCTCGGGGATCGTTAAAAATCTCTCCGTCCAAACAGGTGACCATGTCAAAAAGGGCTCGCTACTGCTCGAACTCGACAGCACCGAAGAGCAGCTCTCGCTGCAAATGGCAAAAGCTGATTTGGATGCCCTCACCAAAGAGTGTAAATTTTTGAGCGATCAATATGCCCGTTATGAAAAAAGTGCTCAAGTATTCGATAAAAACACCCTCGATAAACTCAAATCCGAACTGGGAACAAAATTGGCACAAAAAGAGCGCACCCGACTATCGGTCGCCTATGCCGAACAAAAACTCTCTAAAATGCGGCTCGTGGCACCGTTTTCAGGGAGTATCTCGGAAAAAAATATCGAGCTGGGTGATATGGTCTCTTCTATGGGAGGATCACCGCTGTTTAAACTCATCAGTGATCAAACCAAACTCCTCATCCAATACGATTCCAAATTCGGCTCACAAGTGAAGATTGGGGATCGCTTCTGCAGTTCTATCGACGGAAAATCGACAGGCAAATGTTCAAAAATCATCAAAATCTACCCTTCCATCAACACCAAAAACCGTCAGATGACGGCTGAAGCCGATGGTTCAGGTCTCCGCCCCGGCACGTTCGGCGACGGCATGATCATGGCTAAATAGGACTTATTATGCATAAATTTGCCATTCTCCGTCCTATTACGACCCTTATGTTCGCACTTGCCCTGATCTTTTTCGGGCTGGTCGAACGCGGCGGTATGCCATCCGCACTTTATCCCAACGTCGATTTTCCGATCGTTATCGTCACTACCACCTATAAGGGAGCCAATGCCGACATCGTCGAGAGTAAGGTAAGCGACAAGATCGAAGAAGCCGTGAGCGGAATCTCAGGACTCGATACCCTAAGCTCGGACAGTTCCAAAGGGATCAGTGTCGTCGTTGCCCAGTTTAAACTCTCAAAAGACCTCAACGAAGCGGTCAACGACGTCCGCGACAAAGTTTCCAGTATCCAACTCCCCAATGAAGTGGACAAGCCCTCCGTCGACAAATACTCGATCACCGCTTCCCCTGTCATTACCCTCTTTTTAGCGGGTAACGATACTCAAAAAGTGATGAAACATGCCGATGAGATTCTCAAACCGCGCCTTCAGCGGATTGAAGGGGTCGGCGGTGTCACCCTCGCCGGATTGCGTAAAAAACAGATCCTCATCACTCCGGATCCCGCCCTCCTCGCCAAATATTCCCTAACCATGAGTGATCTGACCGGAATTATCCGTGCTCAAAACATCCGCCTCGACGGAGGAAAAACGGTTGACCCGGCACACGAGACCCAAATACTCATAGATAACGACAGTAAAACCGTAGAAGCTCTCTCCGCCCTTCGGATACGAGAGGGGCTCAGTTTAGGCGATGTCGCAAAAGTGAGTGACACGTTGGCCGAAGAGCGCAGTTTTGCGTCCCTGGACGGCAAAGCAGGAGTTCTGCTTATGGTCAAAAAGATGACGGGAGCCAATGACATCGCCATCGCCGATGCCGTTCGGGCGCAGCTTCCTGCATTGGCGGCGTTGGAACCGAGTATGTCCCTCACGCCGTTGCAAGATACGACGGGATATATTCGTGATACCCTCAGCGGAGTCCAATTTGACCTTATCTTGGGTTCGATCCTCGCCTCACTCGTCATCTTTTTATTTTTACGCAATTTCACCCTAACCCTTATCGCCGCCGTATCTCTGCCTGTCTCTATTTTCGGGGTATTTGCGATCATGGGATGGAGCGGCCAGACGTTTAACCTCCTCACCCTAACCGCCCTCACCCTCGCAATCGGGATCATCATCGACGATGCGATCGTCGTTATCGAAAACATCTTCAAACGACTCGAAGCAGGTCGTGACCGTATCAATGCCGCCATCGAAGGGGTAAGCGAAATCATCTTCTCCATCGTCGCCATCTCTTCCATGCTCTTAGCGGTTTTCGTCCCTATCGCTAAAATGAGCGGGATTGTCGGACGCTTCTTTACCAGCTTCGGGGTGACGATCATCGCCGCCATCGTCGTATCGTTTGTCATTGCGGTAACCCTTATCCCGATGATCGCTTCGCAGATCGCAAAAGGCGAACATAGCCGTTTTTACCATAAAACCGAGCACTTCTTCGTCGCGATGGAGAACACATACCGTTCACTCATCCTCACCGTACTTAAATACAAAAAGACCACTCTCTTTGGTGCACTCGGTATTTTTATCGTCTCGATCGTCCTTTCGGGAACACTTGGGATGGTATTTATGCCGAAAGAGGATAAAAGCCAGTTCGACATCACCCTGAAAGCTCCTGTCGGAACGAGTGTAGAAGGGATGAAACGGCTCTCTCTCGATGCGCAACACCGCATCGGAAAAATGTCCGAAGTAGAATACTGTACCCTCTATGTCGGACGGGGGAATGATCAAAAAGCGAATGAAGCGGCACTCTATGTCCGACTCAAACCGATCAAAGAACGTACCCGCAGCCAAGGTGAGGTCATGAAAGAGACCCGTGTGATGTTGGAGAGTCTCAAAGGGTTTACGATGACCAGTGTCACCGAGGTCAACGACATCGGCGGCTACGAAATCAACACCCCGTATCAAGTGATCCTCAAAGCCCAAAATATGGACGATGCAGAAGCCTCGGCTCTGAAACTGATGAAACTGCTCAAAAGTATTGAAGGAACGACAGATGTACAAAGCAACATTCAGCCCAAAGCACCGCAGCTGAGCATCACCGTCCTGACCCAAAACGCTACCCGCCTCGGTGTCAACGTCGATGAGATCGCCCGTACCGTCGCCAGTGCCTATTCGGGAGATGCTACGATCACTTTTATCCGTGAACGGGGCAAAGAATACGATGTCGTGATGCGCCTGGGTGATACCAAACGTGAAAATATCGACGCTCTTAATAGCCTAAATGTCCGTACCTCTTCAGGGATCACCGTTCCTATCTCTGCGGTTGTATCGATCACACAAAGCTATGCACCGACCACAATCAAACGATTCGACCGTCTCAAAAAGGTGATCGTCGGTTCCGATATCACCAAAGCACTCCCGCTCGATAAACTCGTCAAAATCGTCAACGAACGCCAAAACGAGTGGTTGGGCAAAGGGGTCGCTTATGAGCTCGACGGTGATGCCAAACACATGCAAGAGAGTAACGAAGCGTTCGGCGTGGCTATCGGTGCAGCGCTCGTGATGATCTATCTCATCCTCGCCGCGTTGTACGAATCGCCGCTGCAACCGCTCATCATCATGAGTGCATTGCCTCTGAGCTTTACTGGGGCGTTTATCGGTCTGTGGGCGGCAGGGATGAATATGTCGCTCTTTAGTATGATGGGGCTGATGCTCCTGCTCGGACTCGTTGGTAAAAACTCCACCCTCGTCGTCGATGCCGCTAACCGTCTCCGAGATACGGGGATGCCCCTCGATGAGGCGATCGTCGAAGCGGGACTCTCACGTCTGCGCCCGATCCTGATGACAACGACGGCGATGTGTTTCGGGATGCTCCCTCTAGCCCTCTCGGTCGGAGAAGGCTCAGGGGTCAAAGGACCGATGGGGGTAGCCGTCATCTGCGGACTGCTCCTCTCGACCCTCACCAGCCTCCTCGTCGTTCCGGCACTCTATAAAGTCCTAGCACCGCTCGATGCAAAACTTCGTAAGCTCTATACGATTAAAAAAGATCCAACAGTATAAAGCTTCTTATTCCCAGCCTTTCCGTTGGGAATAATCTATGATGTTCCAAGCAAAAATCCATCTGCTATACTTTCAACACTTTTATCAAAGACATATGTATGAACTTAGACGATTTGCAACACCTTTTACGGACAAACTCTACTAACGTAACCGAAGAGTACACCCGACTTTTTCACGGGCGGGGCAATACGTATGGCGGATATCGCTTTCTCACCGTGGACAGTGTCGATAAAGTGCTCTTTGCCGTATTGTTTGACGCGGATGAAGAAGAATATGCCATCGTCTCGATGTTACGTGATTTCTATACCGCCGAGGGCAAATGGGAGGCATTGGTCGTCCAACAGCGCTATCTCCCCTCCTCACCATCAACTGTGGTTGCGGGAGAACTCCCGGAGCAGTGTTTCGCGATAGAGAGCGGTCTCAAATACCACATCAACTTCCTTAATGCCCAAAACATCGGATTCTTCCCCGATATGAAGCTTGGACGCGAGTTCATCCGTGAACATGCAAAAGGGAAAAATATCTTAAACCTCTTTTCCTATACTTGTGCTTTTTCGGTAGCCGCAATAGCGGGAGGTGCCGCGTCAGTCGTCAATGTCGATATGAACAAAAATGTCCTCTCGATGGGGAGAGAAAACCATCGACTCAATGCTCTTGATACCAAGAAAGTCGAATTTATGCCCTACAATATCCTCAAATCATGGAGTCGAATCCGTAAAAGCGGCCCTTATGATCTGATCATCATCGATCCTCCGAGCTTTCAAAAAGGCTCATTTGCCGCGACAAGCGATTATGAGAAGATTATAAGGCGGCTGCATGAGTTTGCAGCGGAGGAGTGCATCGTGTTATCGGCGCTCAATGCCCCTGAATTAGACAGTGAGTTTATCAAAACACTTTTCCGAGAAAACGCTCCGGAGTTTCAGTATGTCGAGAGGCTGGAGAATTTGGAGAGCTTCCCCGAAATTGAGGAAGAGCGAAGTCTTAAAAATCTGATATTTAAGAAAGAAATTTACAGAGTCGGATAATCCAAATACCCTTGTTCATCCTGAGTATAAAAGCTGTCCGGATTTGGAGTATTCAGTTCGGCATGACTTCTAAAACGTTCAGGAAGATCCGGATTGGCTAGATAAAGAGCTCCGAAGGCTACTGCATCGGCAAGACCGTTTTTAATCGCCTCATTCCCCCGATCCAAAGTGTACGCACCGTTTGCAATCAAAATACCGTTATATGCTTTCCTCAAAACGCTGAGATCAACGACATTCGCCCCGTGCCGAATATCCCCCTCGAGTGCATCGATAATATGGAGATATGCCAGATCGAAAGCATTGAGCTTTTCGCAGACGTAGGAAAAATGGAGCTTCGGATCGGAGTCTTTCATATCGTTGAACGTGCCGCTGGGAGAGAGCCGAACACCGGTACAGTCTGAACCGATAGCAGAACAAACCGCTTTCACAATCTCCAAAAGAAACCGTGCTCTATTTTCGATAGAGCCTCCGTATTCATCTTCTCTGTGATTGCTTCCATCACGTAAAAACTGATCGATCAGATAACCGTTGGCACCGTGTACTTCCACACCATCAAATCCGGCTTCCATCGCATTGACGGCCCCTTGGACATAATCTTGTTCAACACTTTTAATCTCATCGATTGTAAGAGCGTGCGGTGTAACAAATTCCTTCATCCCCTCATAGGTATAAATACTCCCTGAGGGCTTGATGGCTGAGGGAGCATCGGGCAGTTCACCGTTATGAAACGAAGGATGGGAAATTCTTCCGACATGCCAAAGCTGCAAAAAGATCTTCCCCCCTTGATCGTGTACCGCTCTGGTCACTTTTTTCCATCCCTGCACCTGCTCAGGCGTATGAATACCGGGAGTATAAGGATAACCGATCCCTTTCGTCGAAATCTGGGTGGCCTCGGTAATAATTAGTCCCGCAGAAGCTCTCTGGGCATAATAACGCGCCATCATATCATTGGGGACATTGTTCTGAACACTGCGGCAGCGTGTCATCGGTGCCATAAATATTCTATTGCGCAAAGGATAATTTCCGATTCTTATAGGGGAGAACAAATCCATGTCGAGCTCCTTTATCCAGTATAGTAGCCCCATTGTCCCACAATACGATTGATATATTTATGAATAATATTTAGTAATGTTGATATGAAATAATCAAAGTAGAAAGTATAAATATTTTTTATGATATTGGGATATATATCTCAGTACGGAGATTTTCCGGTTTAGTTCGTCTCGGTGCACGGTTAAGATAATGGAACATCGGTCCTCCGCGTACCATTGCACCGCTTTTGACGATCCAGTCACCGATGAGGCGATAGGTTTCGCGCATCTCTTCATAGGCTCCTTTGTGTAAGAATACGGCATATTTGCCTCCATCGATTGTTTTACTCATCACTTCACCGGAGGGTATAACACTTTTATCGTTATAGCTGATACATGCATCACATCGTAATTTATCGGGTGAAGTAACATTTGGGTTGTCATGTCCGATTCCCAAAGCTATCGCCTCTTTCATCAGGAGATTTTTTTTGTATTGTTTTTTTTGTTCTTTCGCAAATGCGAGCAATACATCCCATGCCTCGTTGCATGCAATGTAATACGGACCCATGCGACGAACGTAGAGTACATCAAAAGGCTCAATTTCAACAAAATGAGGGGAAAGTATAACAGCAGAGTTAATCTGTTTGGCACTACGTGAGAACTCTGAAGGTGTCTGCCCGAAATGCTCTTTAAATACTTTGGAAAAAGCGGCACTCGTCTCCTATCCGCTCTCCATCGCTATCGAGGTGATATTGCGGTCTGTTTTAAACTTGATCGTCGTTTTTTGCAAACGGACTCGTCTGATGTAATCCCCGACACTTTCCCCAACAATTGATTTGAAAATTCGATGAAAATGGTATTTTGAAAATCCGGCGATTTTTGCTAATTCATCCAAAGAAAGATTTTCGCCACTGTGTTCTTCGATATGCTTTACTGATCGATAGACGCTCTGAAAATACGTTTTTTGTGTCGAATCTTTCATATCTCTTATAACACTTCAAGGGCGACATACGGTGTATTATAATGAATCATCTCACTCATTTCGCCGTTTGCTAAATTAAGTGCCGAATACCCAAGACCTGACGGTGTCGCTGTAGCGTAACGGTTTGCTATCCATCCTGTAGGTTCTGCGAAGCCCGATGCTGACCAGACAGCGCAAAGATCACTATATTTTCCCAAACGATCGACTGTATAAGCGTGACTAGGAGAGCTTTCGTCCTTTTTACCCGTTCCGCTAGTCGGAAGTGCTAGCTGTATGCCGTTGATCGTTCCGTAGCGATAAAGATTATTGATCCCTTCTCTGCGAACTTTGCCTCTCGCATCGTGGTTAAAAAGTGCATTCAAATGGTCAAAACTGACAAAATCGGCACCACCATTCAAAATTCCGCTGTTATCGCTCGTACCGTCACCCGAACGGTCCCAATAATAAAACCACTGTTTGCCGATATGGATGGGAGCAATCAGTTTCCCCTCTTTGCCCAAATCGATCACATCATTCATGACCCGAAGCGATACTATTATCTCGTTGTTTGCCTCCTTTAAAACGATTGTATAATCGTTATGAGCTTTTTGAACATTCGGTAACTCACGAAATGTTATCTCTCCTGAACCGTTTGAAGTAAAAAGTCCATTATCTCCCTTTCCTGCAATAAGAGTCGCTCCTTTATGCACTTTATACACAGGGGTCGATGTTGAAAACTTCCCCTCCAAAAGATCGTCCGAACGGACAGTCTCACTGCCTGCTAACACTGACATTATCCCTAAAAGCGATGCTGCAAATACGAATCGCATCACTTTTTCTCCTTTTTAGATTGCCATACCTAACGATCTCATAAAATCTTCAACTACTTTGGTATAGTTACTCTCCAAACCCAACTCATCGTTAATCTCTTTGTGTTTCAATGCCTGCGGTGTCATTTCGGCTCGCAGATTCATGGATTTGGCTTTTTGAACAAAAGATTCAGTCTGTCCACACGGTTTATCCGGCCGTTCGGTCGAACATACCAACAGCATAGGTACTGCATGTGAGCTAAGACGCTGATACGGCGACGCATCCGCCCAATACGCAGGATCGGTTCCGAAGGCTTCATCATAGAAATCGTAATGTTTCATACTCATCACCTTTGGAATATCCATCGCGGCACTGTCGAGCGAAACGGTTCCCAGCCACGGTTTGAGGTTTGGATAACGATTAGGATCGGATGAAAGTAAATCAACCAGATGCGCTCCGGCAGAGTGTCCCATCAGTACGATTTTATTCGTATCCCCACCCCATTCGGAGGCATGTTTTTGAACATACGCAAGCGCGGAAGCAACATCGTCCGCCTGCTTAAGCGGATCGGCATCGGGCAAGAGGCGGTAATTGACCGATACGAAAATAATCCCTTTGGGGTTCCAGCGCGCTTTTTTATTATTGACAACGTTTTCAGAACGTTTATCCCCTATTTTCCACGCACCGCCGTGTACCATAACAATCACAGGGGCATTTTGGGGGTTTGAGGGAAGATAGACATCAAGACGCTGTTTTTTGTCACTGCCGTAGGCAACGTCCATCATGGTATTTGAAGTTTGTGCGCCTGTCGCATTACGTGCTTCGGCACGCTTTTGAAGAGCATCTCGGAGTATTCCTGCATTTCCCGTCGTTGACCCTGCCAGTAGCACCGCAATGACGATACCTAATCCAAATCGTTTGCCTTTCATAGCTTCTCCTATGTAAAATCTCCCTGTTATTATATGAGATTTAAACAGACAAAACTATTCTAAAATTGCTATTTTTTGTTCGATATTTAAACACTATTTAGAAGCAATTTTCATCGCCAGTTTACGGGCAAAAGGGAAAACAAGAAGGATCGTCGGAAATGCGATGGCATACGCCACCAGCCAAGCATGAAGCCATATTCCGACAAATCCCTTGACCAATCCCAAATTGATCAATGTTATGGCACCCGACATAATAAAGCTCATAAAACCTGATAGCAATGCCGCTTGCACTTGATGCAGATATTTGACTGAAACCATTTTAATCCTTTTTCTTACTACAGGCAATTACGATATTTTTATCCCTCGCATAGTCTACTCCCCAATCAATCATCATCTCCAAGATCGGACGAATCGCCTCTCCGTGCGGTGTAAGACTGTATTCGACTTTCGGTGGGACCTGCTCATAAATCACTCGATTTATCAGCCCGTTTTCTTCCATCTCCCGCAGCTGCTGCGTCAACATTTTTTGGGTGATCCGCGGCATCAGACGGAGCATTTCGCCATTGCGAAGCACTTTTTTTTCATGCAAATGCCACAGAATAAGCCCTTTCCATTTTCCGCCGATCAGTTCGAGGGTCAGTTCAAAATGGCAATTAAAAGGGGATTGGATCATTATATAGTTACCTTTTAGTATGTATGGTACTTTTTAGTGTGTTCTTGATTTTATTTACCGTATGCTATAGAATCTCTCCTGATAAAACCCTAAAGGACTCATTAATGCGAAACGATTTTGAAAAAGCAATGCACTTCCGCCATGCGTGCAAACTGTTCGATACAACGAAACCTATAAGTAATGAAGATTTGACCTTTATCCTCGAAGCGGGACGACTCAGTCCGAGTTCATTCGGTATGGAGCAGTGGCAATTTTTTGTTATCCGTGACACTGCCATGCGCGAAGCGATCCAAGCAGTCGCTTGGAACCAACCCCAAGTTACGACTGCATCAGAGCTGATCGCTGTCGCATACAAGAAACAAGTCCGCAGTACTGACGCCTACATTCAAAGCGAATTTGAAAAATTTCATTATCCCGACTATCTTCTGCCAATGTACGCACAATGGATTGATCCCCGTTCAGATGAAACACTCGAATGCTGGTCATCCCGCCAAGTTTACATCGCTGCAGGGAACATGATGACCGCTGCCGCATCGATCGGAATCGATTCATGTCCGATGGAGGGATTTGACCGTGATACAGTAGAGAAGATTATGGGAATCGATACAAGCGTGTATGGAGTCCCCTTACTCATCCCATTCGGCTATCGCGTCAATGAACAACCGTCGTTGCATCGCTCCGAGCTTAGCGAACTCGTAACCTATATTTAAACAAGGAATTTTATGAATGCATTTACCTATTACAACCCTACCCGTATCGAATTCGGACGCGATAAAGAAAACAATATCGGAAAAATGATCGCCGAGCAGGGAATTACACGTCTTCTCCTCGTCTACGGAACCGGTTCGATCAAGAAAAATGGTTTGTACGACAGAATCATACAGAGCCTCAAAACAGCCGGAATCGCTTACGAAGAGCTGGACAGCGTGGTGAGCAACCCTCTCCTCTCCCGCGTCCATGACGGTATTGAAATGGTAAAATCGCATGATCTCCAAGCCGTTCTCGGTGTAGGCGGAGGATCGGTCGTCGATTCGGCCAAAGCGATCGCCGCAGGGGCTCTTTATGAGGGGGATGTATGGGATTTTTTCATCCAGAAAGCTTCTATCACCGCAGCCCTCCCCGTCTATGCCGTCATGACCCTCGCAGCAACCGCCAGTGAGATGAACGGAAACTCGGTAGTGATGAACGACACAACCAAACAAAAATACTCCATTTCATCCGTGCTGGTCAATCCTAAAATCTCGATCATCAATCCCGAACTGATGATGACAGTCACCCCTGAGTATCTCGCCTATTCAGCAGCCGACATCATCGCCCATACGATCGAAGTCTATTTTACCGCCGATGATCATCCCCATTTTCAGTCCCGGCTTGTCGAATCCATCATCAAAACGGTTATCGAAACAACCGAAATCCTCCTCAAAGATCCGTTGAATTACGACGCGCGTGCCGAGTTTGCATGGGCTTCCACCCAGGCACTCAACGGCTTGACAAGTTCAGGAACAGGCGGTGGGAGTTTCCCGAACCACATGATCGAACATGCCCTATCCGCACTCTTTAACATTGCCCACGGTGCAGGATTGGCCATTGTTATTCCGGCATGGATGAAATGGTACAAAGGGCAAAATCCGGCTCAATTTGAACGCTTTGCCAAAGAAGTTTTCGGACTTAATAATGCGGATGAGGGAATCGCGGCATTGGAAAGCTGGTTTCACTCTATCGGTGCACCGGTTTCCTTAGCCGCTGCCAATATTTCACGTGAACGCATCGGCGACATTGCCGAAAATGCACATGGGCTAGCAGTATTATGGGGAATGGGGGAAGAATACTCTTCTCAGACAATCGCCACCATACTCCAAAACGCTTAGTTAAACTCTGATTTTTTCTCCGTAGCGCATCTTGCGCTCAGGCGTATAATCCCACCAGACTCGCGGCTCCCCGCCATCCATAAAATCGGTGATCGACATCAGCACGTCGAGCATACACGGGTCTTGCCGTTCGCCAAATGCTTTACAAAATCGGACATACAGATCATACGGATCCTCTCCGCGAAGCTGTTCGGGACGAGTGATCCCGATTTGGGCAAAGTCGGCGGCAACCGTTTTGCCGACATTGGGAAGATCGGTCAGTTTTTCGACCTTTTCACGGATAACTTTTGCCGGATTCATGAGCGGACTCCTTAGATCTTCGGACGTATTGAATAGCGTCCCTGTTCTATGTGTACTTCCAGAGGTATGTTAAAAACTTCCGACAGGTTGTCACTGTTCAACACCTCATCCTTATTCCCTTGCGCATAGAGTCTCCCCTCTTTAATCAACACTACTTTTTGTATCTCTTCAAAAACCTCTTCGATATGGTGGGTCACCAAAATGACGGTCGTACCGCTGCGAGCAAGAGTGCGCATCATTTCTATAAAATCGAGCTGTGCTTTGATATCCAATCCGACCGTAGGCTCATCCAGTAAAATCGCATTGACCGGATGTACCAACGCACGGGCTACGATACATTTACGCAATTCGCCCGTCGACATCTCGCTCAAACGCTTTTCTCTCAGGTGTTCGATCCCCAACCGCTCAAATGCACGGCCAGCCGCTTCGATCTGCTCAGCTGTCACTTCCAAATGATCAAACAATCCGATCGTTCCGAAAAAACCGCTCAGTACCGTTTCAAACCCGCTGAGATAGCCGCTCTCAAATGCAAAACGTGTATGCAGATCGTTGGTCACAACCCCTAAATGTTTGCGCAGTTCAGTGACGACCCATCGCTCGTTACCCAGTATTTCCCGTCGAAACGGCTCATTAATATACGATGGATAAAGTTCGCAATTAATCAGTTTGATAAGACTCGATTTCCCCGAACCGTTGGCTCCGAGGATGACGCAGTGTTCCCCTTCCTCGATCCGAAGCGAAATGTTTTTCAGAACCGGCTTTTCGGTGTAGGTGAGTTGGACATTGTCGAATAATACGATCGAATTCATTTAAAATTATTTCCTTCTTTGTTTGCACATACAGCTGTTTTCATGATCGTCTACCATCCCGCACGCCTGCATAAATGCATATACGGTGGTCGTTCCGATAAATTTAAATCCCTGTTTTTTGAGCTCTTTTGTAATGGTATCGGAAATATCTGAGGTACATGCCGCCTCTTTGTAATCAGTAACATCGTTAATGATCGCTTTTCCATCCACTTTTCCCCAAAAATACGCATCCAAGGAACCATACTCATCTTGAATCTCTAAAAATCCTCGTGCATTCGCGATAATCGCTTCGATTTTGGGACGGCTTTTTACCACCAGTCCGCTGTTGAGGATACGATCGATATCTGCCTCGCCATAATGTGCCACCTTGTTCAGATCAAAGCCCTCAAATGCTTCGCGATACCCTTCACGTTTTTTGAGGATGGTCAGCCAGCTGAGTCCGGCTGATTGCGTTTCCAAAGAAAAAAGTTCAAAAAGGGCACGCTCATCGTGCAACGCCCGTCCCCACTCTTCGTCATGATAAGCGACATACACCGGATCACTCAATTTGACCCATCCGCAGCGTGAAACAGACATTACGTTCTCCACTTTTTTAATTGGAACTATCATAGCACAACTCATTCAACCCTGTATTTGTATGACACTATGAAATAAATCTCATCTGTATCTTTAAACACACTATAATTTTAGTATGAAACACTATGAACGTTTGATAGAGACCCCAATCGGTACGTTGATCGCCGTAACGGACGGTGAAGCCATCAGAATTCTCGACTTTGCTGACGATGCACCTAAGATTGAGCCTTCCGATCATCCCCTGCTCCTTCAGCTCTCAAACGAATTGGAGGAGTATTTTGCCGGAAATAGAACCGTTTTTACACTCCCTCTCAATCCAAACGGAACGTCGTTTCAAAAAGAGGTATGGGAGACTCTACTCACTATCCCCTACGGAAAAACGATCTCCTATGCCTCGGAAGCCGAACGATTCGGAAACCCTAAAGCGACCCGTGCAGTCGCCAATGCCAACGGACGCAATCCCATCGCTATTTTAATCCCCTGCCACCGTGTTATCGCGACAGGCGGAGGTCTCGGAGGATACAGCGGAGGGCTCTGGAGAAAAGAGTTTTTACTGTCGTTAGAGAAAGATGATTTCTGATTCTAAGGCTATTGCCCCAGAGCGAATACGTTTGAGAGGGTATTGATATAGTTAAAATATCCGGTAATCGCGACCGCTTCAACGATTTGCACATCGGTATATCCCAATGTTTTGAGTTCGTCGATCTCTTCTTTGAGGATTTTATAGTTCTCTTTTTTGGAGGCTTTGATACAAAAGTTCAAAAGCGCTTTTTCGGCGTCACTCGTCGAAATAGAATCTACCCCCTCCAAAACCTCTTCGATCCGCTGCTCGGAGAGTCCCAACATCTTTGCGATCCCTTTGTGGACATCGACGCACATCTTGCAGCCGTTCTCTTTTGAGATCAACAGAGCGATAGACTCTTTTATATCATACGAGAGCGTCGTCTCATCCAGCAAAAAGCGCTGAATCATCCCGTCCGTCGCAAAATAGATCTTTTCATCCAATGCCAACAGTTTAAAAATCTCCCCGAGTTTTCCCGTTTTTTCCAAAATCGGTCGTGCTTTTTCCTGAATCGCGGGAGACATCTCTTCAAATTCGGGTAATGCTATATGTGCCATGGTTTTCCTTTGTATGTGATTGAAAGTCTGGTAGATTACGGTGCAACCCAGAAAAAGACACCGAATGCGACGATCAGCAGCTGCGTTGCCATAATTGCCGTCGTTCCTATGATGTTGCCTATCTGACAGCTCGTGCACTGTTTATAGAGTCTGGATTCATAAAGGGCATAGAAAAAGTAGGCGATCATCAATACCGGTACGGCGAGGAGCAGATAAATATCGATCCGATAGATCAACGCACGCACTTCCTCCGAAGCGAAAAACGGGATAATGAAACTCAGAGCGATAAGCAGCATTACATATTTCGCTCCCCGTTTGAAATAATCGCGGACGAATACCATCGGACATGTACTTCCGTTGGCAACCAGACCGAATTCGAGATGGTCGTTGATCCGCTGTTTCATCTCCCGATCAACCCGATCGACGAAGGTACTTCCGAAGCTGTAATCGAGTTGCTGCTGGAAAATGTGAGCCGGATCACCGGAGAGATCCTGATGATGAGGCTCCCCTTTTTCATCTTCATAAATGACCGTTACGTTATCAAAACGTTCCACATCGACACTAATCGCCTCATAATAGGTACTCCGCTCGGTTTGGGTCGATTTTCCGCTACATTTGATCAGACGTGCATTAATGTACGGAAGGTATTCATCCCCCTTTTTAATAACGATAATGTTGTATTGGACTCCGATCATAATCGCACTGAGCGCATCCAGATCGTTTGCCTTCATCGTATCGACCATGTCGGTGATCCATTGAAGTAATTCATCATTAAAAAAACGGACGTTTGCCGAAATCAGACGGATTCGCGAATCCGGATATTTGAGCAGCGGTTGAACCATATAAGAACCTCGATAGTTACAGATAACAAAAAGCGTAAAGCAACACTTAACGTTTTGAATTATAGGGTATAATTCTTACATTCGTATTAATCAAGGAAAATCATGGATTATAAAATTTCAGAACTCGTCGAACTCACCCATGTTCCGAAGTCCACAATTTTATATTACATCAAAGAGGGGCTGCTTCCCGAAGCTCAAAAGCTCAAATCCAATGTACACCGCTACAGCGAAGAGCATGTCGAACTGATCAAATACATCAAATACATGCAGCAGGAGATGGGAAGTTCCATCGAGCAGATCAAAGGGATTTTGCAAAATAAAAATCAATCAATGGCAAGTTCTTTTTCGATGCTGGCACCGCTCATGGAGACACTAAGCGGTATCCCCTCCACCGCAAAACATTACACAAAAGACGAATTTATCGATTATTTCGATGTCGAACCTGACTTGTTGGAACAACTGCTGGAAGACGATATTCTGGTTCCGACAAACAAAGATGATTTCACGGATAAAGAGGCGTCCATTATTCGCCTGATTGAAGACTACATTGAAATAGGTTTGGATTACACGCTGCTCAAAACATATGTCGACCAAGCAAAAGTAATGGCTGACTTAGAGTGTCAATTGCAAAAACAACTCTGCAAAAGACGAACCGATGAAAATTTTTCGACCCTATGGAAGATTATGTTCGAAACGCTTTTTAATGCAAAGTCGTATCTTTTCAGCCGCTATACCCACAAAGGGCTAGTGGAAGTCCTGCAAGAAGAAATCCGAGGGAAAAAAGACTGATACTCCTCAAAACGTCTCTTGGAAAGATGAAAACAGGTAATCATTTTGAGAGACTGAAGCATGGCAGGCGACACATTCCTCCGAACCTTTCGCATACGGCACATAACCGTCTCCCTTTTTAACAAATCGTGCATAGCCCCAGTGATCACCGTTTTGATCAAAATGTTTCGAGTCTTTGACCATAAATTCGATCCGCTGGAGTGTATCCGCTTCCAGTGCATCCGGATAAGCTGCCATAGGTTTGACGCTCCAGCCGATTTTAACCATTTTACTCCCCTCAGGCATCGGGAGTTTTTTTGCTTTGATGGCATCATAGGCAATCGGATTTGCTAGCACATAGCGTAATTCATGCTTATCGATACGCCAGTGAGTCGCAACAATTTTATAATCCTGATACCCATCGATCATTTTAAATGGCAATCCGTTATCCGGCATTTTCATATCCGGAAGCGGTGCAGCTGAAAGTGAGGAGACAAAAAGAAAAGCCGTAGAAAATACGAGAATACGTTGTAACATGTGGACTCCTAAAATAATAGGTACAATCTTACTCCTCTTTCATAAATGACACCACAATTTGTTTTCTTTCTTTATACAGCTTCCACACATATTAAACACCAATACTTTTATCTAGGCTATTTTTATAACTATTTTAATTGTGAAAAATATATTGGTTTTTACCGCTTTCTTTTGCTAAATACATCGCCTGATCAGCATGTCGAAGCAATATATCCGATGGAACATTGTCATGCGGATACAGAGTTATGCCGATACTTGCAGTTACATTGACTTCTTCATTATTTGGGAGAATGTAGGGTTCATTAATACTGTCCAAGATTTTGGTTATGATCGTTTCACACTCTTCAATACTTTTGATATTGACAAGCAAGATAGCGAACTCGTCACCGCCGATTCTTGCTATCGTATCGCTTTCCCTTACATGGTTTTTCATCCGATTCGAAATTTCAAGCAATAACTTATCGCCGACATTATGTCCGAAACTGTCGTTTACAGGTTTAAATTCATCTAAATCCAGATAACACACAGCCAAAATAGAATGTAAACGTTTTGAAATCATCATAGCTTGATTAATTCTCTCAGCAAATAACAAACGATTCGGCAACCCCGTCAAAGAGTCATAAAACGCCATTCGCTCCAACGTCGATTCATAATCTTTACCCGTCGTTATATCCGTCAACAATCCGACATAGCTTAAAATTTTCCCTTCCGAATCACTGATCGCTGAGATGGTCAATCTCTCGACAAAAATCTCTCCGCTTTTCCGCCGGTTCCAAATCTCGCCAATCCAATACTTGTTTCGGATTAATTCATTCCACATATTTTTATAAAATGCTTTGTCATGCTTATCCGATTTTAAAAATCCCGCATTTTGCCCTACGACCTCATCATTTGAATATCCGGTAATAAGGCTATACGCTTCATTGGCTTCGACTATTACCCCTTTTGTATCGGTGATAACGATACCCTCTTTTGCACTCGTAAAAACGCTTGCCAAAAGTTTTAATTTCTCTTCGGTTTTTTTTCGCTCCGTGATATTTGTGACAATATGCAACCCGTACTGACCTTCATTATACGGATAGGTAGTGATTTCCACATCAAAAACAGAACCGTCTTTTCGCTTATGTTTGCTTTCGAAATGCTTTACTTTTTTGAGCCTGATCGTTTCTCTTATGTTTTGCAACGCTTCCACTGTGATCACCGGATCAATATCGAAAGGTGTTTTACCGATCAGTTCCTCTTTTGAGTACCCCAGTGAATCGCAAGCGGCATGATTCACATAGATAATTTCTCGTTTATCGTTGAATAGATAGACGGCATCGGTGATCATATTTAACGCCAAGTCCGCTAATTGGAACTGATTCTCAATGTTACGTCGTTCCGAAATATCTAGATTAAAGCAGGTTAAACCGATTATCTTTTGTTCTGTATCGTCATAGATCGGCGAATAATAGGTTTGCCAGAACTTTCGTGACAATACTTCATCACCGTATTCGCTTTCATCGACAAAAAATTCTCCGCCGAGTGCTCTGTCAAAAAGAGTTTTGGCTTTTTGATAATCATCTTTTCGACTTATGATCTCAAGCATATTCAGACCGGGTTCAATCTCTTTCCCCCAAATCGCCTGCATTGCTTTTTTGTGTTCGTGATTAAAAGCTAAATACTCATATGCCGTATCCAGTGCGAAAATTATTACATTTGGAGAACTTTCTAAAATAGCTTGAAGTAAATTAGGATTCGTTGTGCTCTGAATAGTAAAAGTGTGAATAGGATCGTTTTGGAGAGTTTGTTTGTCTTTTCCCATCCCGCAACTCCTTCACTACTCTTTCTCAATGAATAGCACATAATAAGTAATAATACAAAACAAAAGGTATTAATATAAAATATTCTATCAAAAAAAATAAAATCTATGTGTAAATATGTAAATATATATTTAATTATTGTAACACTGAGTTACAATTTGACAATAAATCTTTTTATTTCATCGTCATCATCAAAAATCCGGTAAATCCGGCATTGTCCTCACCGATCAAAGGTGATACGTGCGATTTCATCTCTTCGAGCATCTTTGTATATTTTGTATAAAACTCGTACGTCGGACGGGGTTTGTACACCAATCCCTCAAGATCGAAAAATTTGATGATATCTTTCGTCGTAGTCGGTTTGATAAAAAACGCTTTATCTCTCGCATAGTAATACGGGATTAATGTCACAATCGACCATTTTGCGAGCTTGTAGATGCTGAGTATATCGACGAGGATGCCAAACCCTTTTTCTTGGTTGGCATGTAAAAGTTCATACAGCCCTATAGCCAGCATATCCTGCTGTTCCATACTCATCTGTTTTACCATATCTCTGACTTTCGGTTTTTCAAAAAGCGAGATCAAAGAGGATTTAGAGACGATCTTGGCGAAACTTTCACAAATCTCTTCGGTACGCGAAAAACGCTCCGGAGCAAATAGTTCTCGCATGCTCTTGCCGATCCCCTCGGTATTGTGCCGTTTGATGATCGGCAACAGCCCCTCGTCCTCAAACCCTTTGGGATAAAAGGCGAAAAAATCGACCTCGGCTTCTTTGAGTTTTTGCAAATTCATGGATCATCCTCTCATTGATTTTTGAGATACTCAAGCGCGATTTTTTTTGCTTCCGCACCGTTGGCACCCTCGCCTCTGATCTGAAATGCGAAAACCTGTGACTCATCGTCTTTTTCGATAAATCCGACGAACCACCCTATTGCGTTGCAGCTTCCCGTTTTACCCGCCAAAATAGACTGTTCGTCTTTTTGCAAAGTAATGATCTCTTTCGCCGTTTTCATAGAGCGTTTGGAAAAGGGGAGTTTTTCTTCCACGAGTGCTTTTACAAACATTGCTTCTTCAACCGGAGAGATCAAAAGGCTCCCTCCACCCAACCAAAAATCAGTAAGTGTACGAGACGTATCCTCATTTCCATAATGTGCCTGAGCAACCATCCGAGCCATCCGCTCCGCTCCCACACGCCGAGCCATTTCTTGATAAAACCATACTACCGAGACCGAAATTGCCGATCTCATCGAATGATCTTGATTCCACGCAGGATATCCCCGCACAACTCCATCCCATTTGATTGTCTCGTTTTCATCCCGCACCACACCGCTATCGAGAGCGATCATGGAATTGAGTATTTTAAACGTCGAGCAGGGGTTGACCCTCTCATCAGCATGTTTTCCATAGATCGTTTTTGCTGAAGTATTCAAATCTATGATGACTGCAGTACCGTCAAACTTGCCGAAGTCAGGTTCAGCAGCCAATAAAGGCAATGTCATCAAAAGCCAAAACAACAATCTCATACTTATTCTTTACATAAATGGGGTTAGACTAAAATACTCTTTTAAAGCACTCTCATACTCGACCTCGAGTTTTTCCATTTTCCCATTTTCGATCAGCTTCAGCTCGTTGTCTACTAAGATTTTACGTCCTTTCGGTGTCTGCATGATCGCCAACTTCTTTTGGGTAAATACCGTATCGGGACTTGTGGCATTAAAATAGTTCGCCAGAGTAAATTCGATCCATTCCTGATTCTGGAGGGCAAAACCGTATAAACGCTGCCATTCCCCCTGCACCATTGCACCGAGAACGTATTCTCCATCGATCAGTTCCAGTCGATAGCTATCACTGTCCTGAACCGCTTCACCCTCTCGGATTTCCATCGGAGAGCGCAATGCGTACCCACCGAATCCGCAGTCGCACAGATAATTGCGTCCATTGAGGCGAACGATGAGCACCATGTGCGTTTTGGGACGGCGTGTCGGATAGAGCATCGAACGTGCTCCCGCGAAATACCACTCGAACCCGATAGCGCTGAGCGCCATCGAAAATACGCCGTTGACTTCATAGCAGTATCCGCCGCGCCGACGATTGATCACTTTTTCGACGATATCTTCGGGAACCATAGACGGGATTCGTCCTGCCTGAACCTCGGTATTTTCAAACGGGATACTTCGCAGCTGTTGCTGCATCAATCGGGTCAGTGTCGCGACGTCGGCACTTACAGCCCCCTCATAACCGATACGGAAGAGATAATCGGAGAGGCTAAAATTGGATGCTGTCATAACTTTCCTTTTGATATTTATTCTTTTAAAAATGACAATTCATGACTCGTCATCGTTGGACAGAACTCGGTGATCTCATACTCCACCATACCGTGACTATAGAACGGATCAGGAGAAAGAATGTCTTCAATCACTTTGCTAGATGCTCCGTGAACCAAAATCACCCCTCCGGTTCGGGGAACTTTGCACCTCGATGCGAGAAAATTTCCTAAAGCATACTGCTCTTTGAGATACGCAACGTGCTCATCGAGCAGAGCATCAACCGCTTCTAGAGGTTTCAATGTAGGTAAGTGAGATAATAAACATATTAACTCCTGTTTGAAATAATATTGTCTCCTTTTTTTCTATAGATTGCAAACATTCTCCTAAGTATTTCTTTCGTCTATAATCTCTTTTCATTTTCTTTTCGTTCTTTCCTTACAATTTTCCCATCTAATATAAGGAAAACATATGAAAAGTGTTTCTAGATCAGCGCTGTTAAGTGTGATATTGTTCAGCTCTTGTGTTGAGCTGAATGCGGCAGATTGGTTGATGCTCCAAGGTGCGGAACCTGAGACTGTAGCTCCACAGGGGGTCATCGTCCCTAATCGAAATAAAACGCCTAAACTCTGGGGTTTTGCACAGATTAACTATGCCAAAGATTACGGCACGGTTGCCTCATCCGGCGGGAAGACAACCACCCCTTTTTCACTTTTAACGCCTAACCTCGAAGATCAATCCGGATTTAATATCGCAAGAGCCCGTCTGGCAGTGCGGGGCATCGCGGATGATGACAACATGGTCAACTATTTTGTTATGACTGATTTTGGGAACAACGGTATTAACAATCTGGCAAACCACAGTACCCCAACCTATCTCACCGATGCTTCGGTAACGCTCAAATACATTCCGGATGCGAAAATTCGCGTCGGTAGATTCAAATATCCGGGAAGTGAAGAAGGGATGGAAGCCGTATACTTCTCTCCTTATATCGATTTTACAACGATGAGCGATCAGCAACTGCTTGAACGACGTATAACCAATGCTACAGCGGCACAAACCGGTGCAGCGGCCGGCGGTGCTTCTACCCTCCATTATACGACCACTTCCGTCGACAATCCGGTCGGAGCATTCAGAGATACAGGTGCAGAGGTTTTTGACACCATACCGCTTGTCAATTCATGGACCTTTAGTTACGCTTATATGTACGGGAATGGAACCGGAATTTCAAACTCGAATACGGATACTCAAGGTACCCATTACGGGTATTTGGCACTCGAAAATAATTTCGGAGGCGGTAAAGGGTTTTACACCAATGCCATGAAATTTTATGTATGGGGACAAAACGGAAAACGTAAGTTTGTTTCCAATGCTACGACACTGATCGATGCCGACCGTAAACGTTATGGATTGGGGATGACCTACTACAACCACGGGCTCAGATTTGAAGCCGAATACATGATGGCGCAGGGGATGATCTACGTCGGTGCCAAAGATGTCGACGCCAACCCGCTGGTACAGGATTGGGAGCTTCAATTTGCATCAGGAAACGAAAATAAAGCCAACGGCGGGTATGTCAATCTCCAATATGAACTTATACCGCAAAAATTCGAAGTCTTCGGCCGTTACGATTTCCTGAACCGTCTGACCAATGATGTCAAAGGCGAGCGCGACTTTACGACGACGACACTCGGTGCATCGTACCGATTTAACGGTCCTACCCGGATCGATTTCAACTATCTTATCAGAGATGCCAAAGCGCCGGGCAATGCAAGTGCACAAACTGTTTTGGACAACATGGGTAACCGTGCCGAAATCCAAGTAACCTATGCTTTTTAAAAAGGATCAAACCATGAAACTAATAAACTTTCTCTTTATCGTACTGAGCGTGACAGCTTTTCCTCTCGCCGCAAGTGAAAAGGATGATGATGTCGTCAAAGTGGTCTATCAATGCGATTTCCTCGAAGCGGACCGTATCCATCTGATGCTCAACACGATCAATAATGCGGTTGAGTATTACAATAAAAACTTCATACAGTATGAGATCGATCTCGTAGCACTCGGGCCGTGTCTACAATATGTCATGAAAGACTTTAACAATACCGGCTTTGAAGAAAAGCCCTACATCACACAGGGTGGACCTACAGGTGCCGGAACACGCTCACGTCTAAAAGCTCTTCAGCTTGATGGCGGCGACAAGATTAAAATTTATGCGTGTAAAAATACGATGGATAAAAACCATGTAGCCGATAATCAGATCGAGGATTTTGCGACAACCACACCTGCCGGAATCGTTAAAATCATCGATTTGCAGCGCAGCGGCTATGCCTATATAAAAATACGATAAAAAATCAAGGAAACAGTCCGTTATTTTATTTTTAAAAATTATAATAATGGACAAAGGTTAGCATGCGACTCTATCAAAAGTATTTAACATTATTACTGTTGATATTACTCACTATGATTGTCTATTTTTATGTGCAGAAGAAACAGGAGTTTGTCAACAGGATCGATATCGTTCTGATGAACCTTCTGGACAAACAGATCGAACAGGAGAAAGCGGAAAGTTTTGCTTTCGCGTTCGCATTGGCTCAAAACGAGACGCTGCAAACGGCTATCGAAACCAATAATTCCAAGAAAGCGACCGAAATCCTCAAACAATATACCTCCACACTGGAGGTCTTCAGCGGTTCCAAAGTCCACGCCCAAATCGTTACCAAAGATTTTATTATCCTCGCACGAAACTGGGAAAATACCAGTACCGGCCTGAGTATTAAAGCGTATCGCCCGGATTTGGAGGATATTGTTTTGACGCATAAGCCCCACCTCTCCTTCGAAGCCGCGAGACGTCTTGTATTGATCGCATCGATCCCGGTAATCAAAGAAAAACATCTCATCGGGTTCATCGAAGTGATCCAAAAGCTCGATGCGATGAAAAACTATTTTGCCAACTACGATATCGATCTTTTGGTCTTGATGGATGACAAATACAAAGATCAGGCCGTTTTACTCAAAAACAACCCCCGTATTGAAAACATGATCGTCGCAAACGACGATGCGAACATTCACCACATCTCCTATCTCAAACGCGCCGGTTTAACCGATTTACTGACAAACGGCGTACATGAGGGAGATAATTATGTTTACTTTTCACGATCAATTCTCAATGCCGACGGTCAAAATATCGGTTCGTTCGTACTGGTTCTCTCCAAGAAAAAGATGAAACTTTTCAATGCTTTTGAAGAGGAACTGGACACCTTTTTGACCTATTCGAGAAAAGATTTATACCTCTCGGTTATCAATCACGATCCTTCTGCAAACCTATGGAACAACTATACGGCTGCAGAGCTCCTTTCTCTTAAAAAGTGTGTCCATCCCGAGGACAAAACCGCTCTTGAAGAGAGACTGCGAACCGATCTTGGGCACTACAGCAAAGATGAACTCATCTCACTTCTACTCGATACGAACTCCAACCAGAAATCCAGAGGACACATAAAATGAGATTGCTTTTACTCGAAGATGATGTTATTTTAAAAGACAGCATCGAGGAATTTTTGAGTGCACAGAACTATAACGTCGACAGTTTTGAAAACAGTGAAGACGCATACGATGCTATTTTTTCCGTTGATTACGATCTTCTGCTGCTGGATGTTAACATTCCCGGCGAATTCAACGGTTTTTCGCTGCGAAAAGCATTGGCGGACGAGAACAAAAACATCCCGACGATTTTCGTCACGTCGATGTCCAGTGCCGACGCTCTCATCCAGGGATACGCACACGGATGCTGCGATTACATCAAAAAGCCGTTCGATCTGACCGAACTCATGCTTCGGGTACGGCATGCTCTCAAATCCAACTGCTTTAAAACCCAAGAAGAGTTTCTCATACTTCCCGATGATTACCGCTACAACGTCACGACCTATGAGCTTACGTGCAATGGCGTACCGGTTTCGCTCAGTAAAACCGAAAGCGAAATTCTAAATCTTTTCCTCATGAATCGAAATCGGGTTCTCACCTTGGAAATGCTTTATGAAAAAATCTGGGAAAACAATGTCGATGCGGCAAATGCGCGGGTTCAAATCAATAATCTGCGGAGAAAACTCCCGAAAAATCTGATTAAAAATATCTATGGGTTAGGATATCGTCTTGATTGTCGATGAAAAAAAATTCGTTCGCCGTTATAGCTTGATCTATACGTGTATCGTCTCTGTCATATTGCTGGCACCCTTGTATTTTTATGTCAAGCATAAAATCAATATGCAGGAAGTACGCACCGAAGTCGAGCTCAAATCGATCCAATCGCATATCATCAATGCTATGGATTCTTTCGGCAATAATCCCGACGGTACGTTCGAGTTTCCGAAATTCAATTCCTATCAATCCGGCCTCTACTCCAATACATTTTCCACGATCTACTCCCAAATCAAAGAACCTTTGCCCTCTTTTATGCCGGGGTATCACAGCGAAGGGCTGAGCCGGTTTCTCATCACGGCTCTCCCGCCCCAAAAATATTTTTTTGCCGACTATCTCATTACCGAAACGACGATCTCCTACACCGATATTTTTCTTGAAGCCAGCATCATCGCATTCGGCATCCTCGTATTGATCCTCCTGCTATCGTTTTATTTTTTAAACAGCTTCTCCGTACCGTTCAAACGTGTCAATGAGAAACTCGATGAGTTCATCAAAGAATCGATGCATGAGATGAATACGCCGCTGAGCATCATCAATGTCAACGTGGACCTCTTTAATAGCATCTACGAGTCCAACAAATACCTCAGCCGCATCAAATCCGCAACCAAATCACTGGCAACCATCTACAATGATATGGATTACCTCATCAAACAAAACCGTATTGAGTATAAAGACGAGTTGATCGATTTTGAAGCGTTCGTCAAAGAGCGTGTTGAGTATTTTGAACTGATCTGCCAGCTCAACAACATCACATTATCCCTGCATGCCGATACACGGACACACATCCGCTTTAACCCGACGAAACTTCAGCGGATCGTCGACAATACCCTCTCCAACGCGATCAAGTTTTCGCATAAAAACGGCAAGATCGACGTCTACATCCACAAAAATGAAAACGGCGGAATCAGCCTTGTCGTCCAAGACTACGGGCAAGGGATTAAACATCCCGAGAAAATCACCAATCCCTATTACCGCGAGCATGAACATAAAACGGGATTCGGTATCGGCATGAATATCGTCAAATCCATCATCGACAAAAGCGACATTACCCTGGATATCCAATCCACCTATTTAAAAGGGTCAACCTTTACCTACACGTTCAATCGCTCATTGGTTGTCAATTCAACGGAACAAAAACACTGATTATCCTACCCGCATAATGACGCGAACATTCCGTTGCTCAGAGTCCGAAGGTCATTCGGGTTTAGATCGATTTCTAACCCTCTGCGCCCTGCACTGACATAGATACTCGCAAAATTTTCCGCCGACGCATCGATAAACGTTTTGAGCCGCTTTTTTTGCCCCAACGGGCTGACTCCGCCTAAAATATAGCCCGTAGAGCGTTCGACATCGGCTCCCGCAGCCATTTCCGCTTTTTTACCCCCAGCAGCTTTGGCGATCTGCTTCATCGAGAGCATGGATGAAACGGGGATCACTGCAACCGCCATCACTTTGGAATCGATGAGAACGACCAGAGTTTTAAAGACCCGCTCAGCGGGAATCCCCAATTTTTCCGAGGCTTCCGTACCGTAGGACTCACATAAGGGATCATGGGTATAGGAGTGGATTTGATAAGCGATACCCGCTTTTTTTGCGATATTTATAGCCGGGGTCATTTTCTCTTATTCCAAAGCTTTTGAGGAATTCTTCATATTAAACAAAATGACTGCCGCAAACGCCAACAAACACCCGATGAGCGTCGAAAGCTCTAATGCCTCGCCATACACAACCCAGCTCGAAACGATTGCCCCAACTGGGACGATAAACATGTACACGCCCGTCCGATGGGCTCCGACTTTACCCGCTGAGACAAAATAAAGGGCAGTACTGAACGTCCCGGGGATCAGCCCTATCAAGAAAATCGTGATCCAGAACGTCTCATCATAGGCCTCAAAATCGAACGGATGGTGCGGCAGGGCAAAAAGCATATTGATAAATGCGGTAATACCGAATACGACCACCGTATGAAACATCAGATGAGCCCGTTTAGACGCTTTTTGGGCGATCACCGTGACCAATGCCCACACTATGGCACATCCGAGGAAATACGAGCTCTCGACATTTAAAAATGCAAATCCGTCCAGAGGGACACGCAATAAAATCAGCGCTCCCAAAATCCCGATGAACAGAGCCCCTAACTGTCGAAACGAAACGGTTATCCCTAAAAACAAGATAGAAAGGATATAGGTAATGATCGGAGCGAGCGACGTGACCATTGTACCACCGTATCCCGCCTGACCGTGTGAAAGTCCGGCAAAAAAAAGATAGTTAAACAAAGATGTCAACACACCCGCCGCAACCATGTACATATAACCGACCCGATCTGTTTTCAGCGGCGTTTTGAGATACCAGATCACCGGAAGTATCGTAATAAATGAGATCGCATAGCGCCAAAAAGCGGCGACCTGAGCATTGGAGTGTTCCGCCGCAACCTTGCCCGCCGTCCAAGCAAACCCCCAAAAGAGCATCGCGATAATCATCAAAATAATATATTTGTTCGTATTTTTCGTGTTATCCATGTTTGTAACTCTCGATGTAAGTAATCAAACATTCAACGCAATCCAAATAGTCTTGAGAATTGCCCGATGCTTTCGCTGAGAGGATTGCCCCCTCTAATGTCGATGTCGTAAAAAGGGCAAGTTTATCTGTATCACAGGGACGCAGTTCACCGACGCTAACCGCTTTATCAAAAATGATTTTGACACTTTGACGAAATTTTGCGTATATTTCTTTCATCGCTATATTAAAATCTTCATCGATATTTGACATCTCCTGCACGATATTCGCAACCGGACATCCACGACGGAAATCTCGTTGGTTGAGATCTCGCAAACCATCAAAAAATTGCGCTAAATAATCACCGTCACCTTTGGCTATTGCCAAATAACGTGTTCCGAACCGCTCTGCTATTTTTTCTTTGATCGCCATTAATGCCATCTCTTTTTTGTTCGGGAAAAAGTGGTACATCGAGCCTTTATGTACTCCGGCATTGGCGAGGATATCCGCAAGTGCAGCACCTTGATAGCCGTGTGAATATACTTCTTCATACGTGGCGTCGATTAATCTCTGTCTAGTATTTTCTTTCATTTTATTGCTATCACCTAAACGAGCAAAGCCCGCTTAGGTGGCAGGGACAATCATGTCCCTTACATCCCCCTAAAGCTTTCCGCATTGATGCGGAAGATATATAAACGCAATTGTATCACACCTCTTGACTAATTGGTCAAATCGTTTTATAATGCCACTTGACCAAACAGTCAACATCATCCAAAAAGGATTCCTCATGCCACTCATTCAGACCATAGCACCCGAAAATGCGACGGGCGAGTTAGCGAAAATCTACAAGGTTATCGAAACAATGCGCGGAAGTGTCGGCAACAACGCACAGCTTTTTAGCATCAGTCCCGAGTTACTGCGTCAGCAGATGGATTTCATCAAATATTATATGAACCATCCAACCCTCTCGATGCCGCTACTCGCCGCTATCCGCATCATGGTCTCCAGCGGTGAAGAGTGTCAATTCTGTATCGATTACAATACGGGGATGTTGATAAATATGGCGGGGTGGACGTTTGATCAGGTCACAGCCATGCGAAAAGATCCGAAATCAGCGAATCTCCCTGAACGTGAGATAGCGATGCTCTTACTGGCGATCAAAGCGATCCGAATCGCACACTCGGTTAATGCGGACGATCTCGATACTCTGCGTGAGATGGGATGGAGTGATGGAGATATTTTCGATGCGGTCAACCATGCGACGCGGATGCTCGCGACCGATATCATCTTTAATACATTCAAAATCGAAAATAATAATATTCTCTAACTATGGCTGTATCATCCAATAAAGTCTGCAATGAGTTCCTGTGGAACTGATACTGTTAACGCTCCACTCATGGCTTCGATGGTTGGTACTCATCAGTCTGATCTATGCCCTCTATCGTGCCTATAAAGGGTGGTTAAAGGGAAGTGAATTTGGCATTTTTGAGGATCGCGTGCGCCACAACACCACGACGATAGCCCATATCCAGCTCATCGCCGGTATATGGCTCTACCTCATCAGCCCTATCACGACGTTTTTTTTCCACCATTTCGCAGATGCCGTCCATGTTCGGGAGATTCGCTTCTTCGGGATCGAGCACAGTTCCACCATGCTGATCGCGATTCTCCTCATCACCATAGGTTCGGCACTCGCAAAACGAAAATCTATCGACAGAGAAAAGTTTAAAACCATCGCTATTTGGTTTAGTATCGCCCTTTTGCTCATACTTGCCGCAATTCCGTGGGAGTTTTCACCGTTGGTCAGCAGACCGTATTTACGGATATTTTAATACACTATATACAAACTTTGCTACAATCTCATCATGAAATTCACTCACGCTGAACCAAACGACATCCCTGCCCTCACCTCCCTCCTAAACCGCTCCTATCGCGGGGATAGTTCCCGCGCGGGATGGACGACTGAAGCCGATCTACTCAGCGGTAAACGGATCGATGAGGCAGGGCTTACCCAACTGCTCAATGATCCTGATTCCCTCATCCTGATCGCCCGTTCAAACGAAACAATCCTCGCCACCATCCATGCCCACCGTGAAGCGGATACCGTCCATTTCGGACTGTTTGCCGTCGAGCCGACTATGCAAGCACATGGGATCGGAAAAGCTCTTTTAGCCTACGCAGAATCCGAAGCGCATAAACGATGGGGAATTAATACCGCAATCATGGAAGTCATCACCCACCGCAGTGAGCTGATCGAGTATTATGAACGCAGAGGCTATGTCAGGACGGGTGAGATGATCCCGTTTCCCGAATCGAATTTATGGGATAGACAGATCGATGCTCTGGAATTGGCGGTTCTGAGCAAAAAGTTAGTTGCAAACACTTAAAAAAAGCATATCTTTTAGTATCCTCTACCCAATACCTGATGAATGTTATAGGTCATTACCGATAAGAAAACAACAAGACCGATGTAATACAGGCTATAGGTCAGTCTGTCTTCGGCACTGATTGCATAATAGCCTTTGTTGTTCTCATCTTCCGGGTCATAATTCCATGCAAGCTTTAATTGCGGAAATGCCAATATTGCCAAAACAAGTAACATCGGGCTAGGAAAATAGAAAAAGAAACCTAAAAGCATCGGTACACCTAAGAACCAAATCCTCGGAGTTAAAACGGCACTGATCCGGCCACCGTCAAGCGGAGAGACGGGAATTAGATTAAACAGATTGATAAAGAATCCTGAATACGCCAGTGCAAGCAAAAGATTACTATCATACGTTCTCGACAGATAATAGACGACCAACGCCGCCAGTGTTCCGGCAAACGGACCTGCAAAACCGATATAGGCTTCGTTCTCGACATCAAGAGGTTGTTCTTTTAATGCGATCCATGCTCCGACAAAAGGGATAAACGTTGGAGCACCGACATCCAGTCCACGTTGTCTTGCCGCAATAAAATGTCCCATCTCATGGACAAAAATCAGCAGCACGAATCCGATTGCATACCACCACCCGAAAATAAACGAATATGCGACAATCGAAATAAGCATACTGCCGCCGGTTAATGCAACTTTCCCAAGTTTTCCGGCGGCAAGAAGAGCCAATAGCGTCTTCATAGATTAGAATTTATTCGTTGTATCGATTGTGGAAGCAGTCTCCTTTTGCTTCTTTTTAGCCGCCCATTTTTTATACCAAAGAGTCCCTCCGAAAAGCGTCAATGCAATTACCTTCGCAAATTTCGCTAAGAATGCGGCAGCAAGCGCTATCAATCCCAGTTTCTTTGCCGCGGCTCCCGTAATCAATGCCGCCAAACCGTATTCGGCGATTTTATCCGTATCAAAATTGACATCACTGTATCGTTTTCCATCGACAAAATGGAGTTGATCGATCAACATTTTACTCGTCGGTTTCAACGACTCGACCGATGCAAGAGACGTAATCAGATTGAGTCCTATATATCCTTGGCGTCCTAACACCAACGTATTGTAATTGACACCCTGAGCCTGATCGTCTTCAACCCCTTTTGCCTTAGTAGCTACCGACCAAATAACCTCATGATTATCTCCATAATACATCGGAGTCTGCACCCATCCTGCCACATCGACTTCCGGCATGTGTCTTTTTACCCGTTCTTCATTGATTTGAACGGCATTCTCTTTCATTTGCTGAAGCATCTCATCGCTCTTCCAGTTTTTTGCATCATCATCTTTGATATAACCCGCATTATCGTAATTGACTGTAATAAACCACCATGTATCCATTTTTTCAGGCAGAATCATTCCTGCGAACCCCTCGGATACGGGATTTCCCATGGCACGCATAATATTAGTGGCTTCAGGGTTCGGTATGAAGATGAACTTTTCTGGTAAGTCAAGTGTAGCTTGGTCGAACACTTTGATTTGTTGCGGTCCTTTTTCCATCACCTTTTCCGCTGCTGCAAATGCCGTTTTTATCTCCTGTTCATACGCTTCATCACCAAACAAAGGTAATAGTAATAACAAAAAAATCGTTACTATTTTTCCAACATGCCACTTCATTATTTCACTTTTTTTGCCAATCAAAACCAATGATTAACTTTTTTTAATATTTTGAATTACTATATCGATTTTAAAATAAATTTATTCTAAAATTCATTTTGAGCATAAGATTGGATACAATCTCTTCAAACACTTAGAGGAACTTTCTATGGCACTCGATCTCTCCGATACTCTCGTCGTCGGCATCACCGCAACGGCATTGTTCGATCTCTCGGAAGAAGATCGTGTCTTTAAAGAACAGTACCGCAATGACCCCGACACCGCAATCGAAGTCTACCGTCAGTACATGTCGGAACGGGAAAACGAGCCTCTAAACGCAGGGACGGGATTTCCGCTCGTCAAAGCGCTCCTCGAACTCAACCGTTATCAAAAATCGGGAGATACTCCGCTCGTCGAAGTGGTAATTATGTCGCGAAACAGCCCCGAAACAGGACTGCGGGTACTCCATACGGTACGGCAGATGAACCTGCCGATCTCACGCTCGGCATTTACCGCGGGAGAAACCGTCGTCGATTATCTGGACGCGTTCGATGTCGATCTTTTTCTCACGACCGATGTAGCCGATGCACAACAGGTGATCGACAGCCGTACCTGTGCGGCCGCCGTCGTCAAAGCTCCGCCCAAGCAAATGGACTCGATCCCAGAGGGACAGGTTCGGATCGCCTTTGACGGGGATGCGGTGCTGTTCGATGAGAGCAGCGAGCTCCTCTACAAACAACACGGCATCGAAGCGTTTCATGCCGCCGAAGATGCGGCACAGAATACACCGCTCGGAGAAGGACCGTATGCGACCCTGCTCAAAAAGCTCTCCCGCCTGCAAGACCGCCTCCCGATCCGTGTCGAGTATTCCCCTATCCGCATTGCGATCGTCACGGCACGCAACTCTCCGGCAGAGATGCGGGTGATCAAAACATTGCGTGAATGGGGCGTGTACGTTGATGAAGCATTTTTTCTCGGCGGGGTGGAAAAGAGCCGTGTGTTAAAAGCGTTTAAACCTCATATCTTTTTCGACGATCAGGATGTTCATCTCGACAGCGCATCAGACGATGTCCCCTCAGGCAAAGTACCCTATCACAGTGATTCACCGCTTAATAAATAAAATTCTTTATGCTTCTACGGTCTGTCCAAGGGAACGTCAAATAAAATCAAATGGGCATCTTTTTCTGCCGTGATTTCAAATGTATCATCCCCGATCACCTGAAGTTCATCCCGACGTTTTAGAGTATGTCCGCAGGCGTTTACCTCTCCGTCGACGACAAAGAGAAGCCTGCCGTGTCCCGGTTTGATTGGATCGGAAACCAATGTATGCCCGGGATAAAGACGTGATGTTTTAATCGTGACATCCTGTGAAATCTGCATCGACTTTTTTCGTCCGTCGCCGCTCGCAATAAGTGACCATCGGTTCATACTGTCCAAGTCATTGCAATCGCGCTGTGTGTAGCGGGGGATCAGACCCTTTTCATTCGGATGGATCCATATTTGGAAAAGTTCGACCCTTTCGGTAAAAGACGGGTTGAATTCTGAATGCTGAATACCGCTTCCCGCCGACATATACTGTATTTGGCCGGCTGAAATGATACCTCGATTGCCCACAGTATCTTCATGTTCGAGAGCGCCTCTCAACACAATCGTAATGATCTCCATATCTTGATGAGGGTGCATTCTAAAGCCGCCCTCCGGTTCGATAATGTCATCATTGATAACGCGCAAAGCACCGAATCCCATCCGATCTCGGTTATGGTAATCGGCAAAACTAAAACTAAATCTACTGTGAAGCCAGCCGTGCTCAGCAGAACCCCGTTCATCGGCTTTATGAAGAACTGTTTTCATATCTACCCCTTTTAGAAAAGAGTTTATACACCCTACTCCGATTTAGATGTCGCTTTTATTGTTGATTTTAACATACTTATATAAATTATTCCTTGCATAATTTAATATAAAGAAACTGTTTATTTCAAGATGTTACAATAAGCATACTTTTTTCATAGGAGTTTCGAATGCGTCTTTTATCCCTGGTTACAAGTATCCTATTCGCGGGTACAACTTCCCTTATGGCAGGAGAATTTACCCTCCACAGTAATGACCTCTCAGGCCAATTGACCAAGACTCAGGAGTTCTCCGGATTTGGATGTGACGGACGAAATATCTCTCCCGAACTCCATTGGAGTGATGCCCCGAAGGGGACAAAAAGTTTTGCGGTAACGGTCTATGATCCTGATGCGCCGACAGGGAGTGGATGGTGGCATTGGGTTGTTGTCAATATCCCCGCTTCGGTAACATCTCTTCCGGCTGATTTTGGCAATAGTGCAAAAACTCAAAAAATACCGGCTCTTCAGACACTCACCGATTACGGTAAAGCAGGATTCGGAGGAGCCTGCCCGCCTAAAGGCGACCGACCTCATCGATATATGTTTACCGTCCATGCCCTCAATGTCGATCATCTCGATCTGGATTCGAAAGTTTCTCCTGCGTTGGCAGGGTATATGATCAATGCCCATTCGATCGAAAAAGCGACGATGGTATCGTACTACGGACGATAAGTCCTATGGTATTTATACATCGTACTCTTCGCCGAGTTCAGAGCGTGTCAATCTAAGCCGCTCTGCCAATACGGCAGAAAGCGACAACATAAAATGAAATGACGCTTTTTTATGATGTTCGGAAAACAGATCAAACGCTTCACGTTTTATACAATAGACATCAGTATCCGCTCCGGCAATGCTGTTAGTGTAATGCGGCACCCCTTCTAAAAATGAAAACTCTCCAAAAAAATTGTTTTTGCCTACTGTACTGAGGTGAACGCTCTTTCGTTCTGGATACGGGAGCATAATCCGAACCAATCCGCGTCGGATTAGGAATATTTCTCCGTTTCCTTCACCTTGGTTGTAAATGATTTCCCCTTTTTTGTACGATCGGCACTCGACCAAACTGCGAATTTCCTCAATCGTATCTGCTTTACGCCCTTTGAAAAGGTCAAACTCCTCCAACTCCAGCGGTGTTTCGGTAGTATCTTCAGCTATCGTTTCACGGATAATTTTGTCTTCCGTCCATTCGATGGCATCGTCAAGGTCATCAAATACTTTGATCGGGCTCAAGTGTTTTAAAAGTCCGACATGATTGAAATAACTCTCTACATCTTCCCCAGTCGGTAACTTGTGAGGCAGTCGGCATAAGAGAAGGTACCCCTCTTTATCGTGAAGGATGTCTTTAATCTGTAATAGAATATGGGCTGCCGTCAAATCAACGGTCTGAACCCTTTTCATATCGATAATAATGTATTTTTTGTTTTGTAAATCCTCACGCAGCATCGTATAGAGCTGATTGGCCGTTCCGAAAAAGAGGCTTCCGTGCAACTCATAGATCGAAAACTCATCCCCTTTTTCACGTAATATAGCTTCCTCGTCCTTGCTACGGACGATTTTGCTTCGAGCATCCGTACCGTCTTGATGGCGATAGACAACCGAAGCCCCTATCTGCTGGATGATATACAAAAGAATAGCCAGCAACAACCCGACTCCGGCTGCAGCGATAAGACTGATGGTAAGAGCACTGATTGCAACCGCGACGATAATAAAAAAGTCCAAAGCCGTTTGACGTGTTCGAAGCAGTTTGAAACTATGACGGTCTATCATCCGGAATCCGACAACGATCAAAATTCCCGCCAATGCGGCCACCGGAATCCACGCCACGAACGAGCCTAACAGTGCAAATGCGATAATGGCCGTTATCCCCTCGATCAACCCTGAAAGACGGGTCGTCGCACCGCTGGTCAGATTTACCATCGTTGCCCCCATCATCCCCGATCCCGGCATTCCTCCCACTAATGATGTAAGGATATTACTCGATCCTTGCGCTATAAGTTCTCGATTAGAGTTGTGAAAAGAGTGGGTCATTGAGTCTAAAACGATACAGGTTTTCAGTGTATCAATCGATAGCAAGGCTGCAAGGGTCAATGCCGGGAAAAAGAGAAGATAGATATCATGCCATGACAGATGCACCATCTCTTGAAAATGGACCAACAGGGAGTGGATAAAATCACCGCTTCCGGCATTGCTTCCAAGCGCTCCGATAACAAACGGGTTGTTAGGCTGAAGCAAAGCCGGATCAATCATCCCTATACCGAAATAAGCAACTACCCCGACACACAACGCAATAATTACCGCAGGTATAACCCGGAACAAACGATCCGCATACAGCATCGTACCTATCGTGATAAGCCCTACCGTAATACTTTGCCATTGCCATAGGGCCGGGTATTGGAGAGACTTCCAAAAATGCCCTCCCTGAGGAATCCCCAAAAATTTGGGCGTCTGTGATGCAACGATGTATAAACCGACTCCGCTAAGATAGCCGCTGACGACAGGAAAAGGCATGTATTTAATCAAGCGTCCCAATCCGATAGCCCCGAAAAGTACCTGAAAAATGCCGGCAAGAAGTGCAACGACCATCAACATCACGATGATCAAATCAGGACCAAAATCAAGATTAGCGTAATTGAGGGCAAACGCGGATAAAACCGCTGCTGCCGGTGCACTCGGAGCCGAGATCAAACGGTGTGTCCCCCCGGCCAGCGATGCCGTAATACCGATGACCGCAACTCCTAAAATTCCGGCAATCGCACCGTAAGCTCCGTAGCTTTCACCCATCGTCGCATAAATGGTCACCCCAAAAGCGATTGCTGAGGGCATCGCCACCAACATAGCCGCTGTTCCGCCCCAAAAATCACCTGCAAAGTTAGCTGTTTTAAACATCAAAGCAATCCCAAAATTTCTAAAATTATAAAAGAAATCTATTGTACCCAAAAACCGATATCATGGTACAATCCCATCCATGAAAACAGACCGCACCGATACCCGCAGAGGCATAACCTATATGCTTGTTGCCTCTTTTTTGTTTGCCCTTACAATGCTGTTTGCAAAACTCCTTTCAAGCTCGATGGGGTCGGTAGAGGTCACGTTTTGGCGTAATGCCATCGGTTTGATCGCGATAGGGATGTTTGTACTGCGAAAACCAATCCAAAATGTCGGTGGCAAACCCTTTACCCTCATCTTTCGCGGAGTCATAGGAACCGTAGCACTTTTGACATTTTTTTACACCATCAGTACCTCTACCCTCTCCAATGCCATCGTTTATGCTAAAACAGAACCTATCTTTACCTCGTTGCTCGCCTTTTTTTTGCTCGGTGAAAAATTAAAACTACCTGCCGTTTTTTCCGTATTCATCGGATTTGCAGGCGTCGCGATGCTAAGCGGTATGAGTATGGGGTATCTTCATGTTATGGGAATTTTGACGGGTTTGCTCTCTGCATTGGCGTACACGAGTGTCCGAAGTCTTAAAGCCTATTATGACGAGCGGACCGTCGTCCTCTCTTTTATGCTCTCAGGTGTACTGATTCCGGCATTTTTAATGATTCTTTCGGAATATACGACTTCCGAGCTCTTTGCCTTTGCCCTCTCGAACTTTATTGTTCCTCATGGTGTAGAGTGGATCTGGATCATACTGATGGGGGTTGCGGCGGCATATGGACAAATTTATATGACACGCGCCTATTTCTATGCAAAAGCGGGAATCGTCAGTACGGTAAGCTATTCGGTCATACTGTTTGCAACATTGTTCGGAATGATGTTGGGTGATGTCCTCCCGACGCCGATGGTCATTGCGGGAGGGTTATTAATCGTACTTAGCGGAGTGATTCTTTCAAGACAAAAATAGAATATTATAATTTTATATGTTTTGTCAATGAATCCCCTAACTGATCCAAAGGCATTTTTTTATCTTCAGGTATTTGCGGTATCGATTTTTTTTCTGCGCTCATTCCCGTTATATTCATATCTTGCACATTTGATTGATTAGGTTCTACTAGCACTATGGATTGATTGGGTTCTTCTTCCACCACTTCTGATGTTTCAGATGACGTATTATTCTCCATTGCTCTCTTTTCCAAATACTCATCTAAAAAAAATGCTTTAAACAGCAGCAACACAATCGCAAAAATGAGTAAATACTTAAATCGCTGCATCCAAACTCCTTTTATCGCAACACTTATCTAACAAAGATAGGCGTATTTTATCCAATATTTTTAAACAAAAAAAACACAACAGAAACTGTACACCTATTATCGTCCCTTTTAGAAATAATATAATTACATACATAATAGTTATTATAATAAGTATTTAAGCTCCCCTATTCTACAATCCCGAAAATTTTAACAAGGATTGTTATGAGTTTCGAATCCGACAAGTCAATAGGCTTTCTCATTGCAAAAGCACGGAACGTCCTCAAAAATGAATTCGAAAAAGAGCTCAAACCCTATTCGCTTTCCTATGCTCACCGTATTATTCTCATTCGATTATGCGAAAAAGACGGTTTAACCCAAAAAGATTTGGCGGAGGACACCTATTTCGAGCAGTCAAACCTTACTCTGATGCTCAATAAGTTGGAACACAAAGGGCTGGTGGAACGGGTTCAAAAAGAGAGTGACCGAAGAGCGTATCTCGTCACAATTACCCCCAAAGGGAAAAAGCTGAAAGATGCATTGGTCCAAATGGGTGAGAATGTAATGGAAAAAGCGTTACGCGGAGTCGATGATACACAAAAAAAAGAACTTGCAAAACTGTTGCAATCCGTACATGAGAATCTAAAAAGTACAAAACAATGAGATACAAAAGGCAACTGCTTACACTTCTACCGATTCTGTTACTGACAGGATGCGTACCAAAAATCGATAAGGCCGTACCGCTTTCGGAAGATACCATTACTTGCGATATCGAAAAAAATATCAACGACTATGAGACCGCCGATGTACGACTCGTATCCGATTGGTGGAAAGACTACAATGACCCGCAGCTCAATACCATTATTGATAAGGCACTCTCCAACGCCCCGTCGCTCAAAAGCGTTGAAGCTCGATACTCTCAGGCCAACAGCATTATCAAATCCGTTGAGTCACGTAACATGCCGCATATCGCTGCAAATGCAAGTCTTATCAGAGAACGCTTCAGCGAAAATCATATCTTTCCGGCACCTTTGGGAGGAAGTACGAACAATCAGTATCAGCCCTCTTTGACGCTCGATTATGATTTTGACTTTTGGAACGAACGCAGCTCCCGCATTCTTGCGGCTACAAACAGTGCTTACGCCCAAAAAGCAACGATTGAAGCATCCAAAATCGCTTTATCAAGTGCCATTTGCGAAACGTATCTCTCATGGAATTTTGATGAACAGAAACTGGTTCTTTTGAGTACGTTGGAAAAAACGACCATGGAAGAACTTTCCATCATCACAAAGCAGTATCGTCTTGGACTGATCGACGCTACGGAAATCAACACGAAAAAGGCTGAACTGTCTCAAATAGCTCAACGCAGTGCGGAGCTTCATCGTGTGATCGAAGGGAAAAAGGAGAGTATTTGCGTTTTGGGAGGGTTTCTGCCATCGTATATCGATACCATGAAGCGCCCTCATATCAGTAATACGTTCAATGTCCCTTTGCCGAAAGAGATTGTGCTCAATCTCCTCGCACACCGTTCAGACGTTGCTATCGCTAAATACATGGCGCTGAGTAAAAGTCATATGATAGAAAATGCCAAAGCCAAGTTTTATCCGAATATCAGCCTCTCAGGGCTTATCGGGTTTACCTCGTTCAGCTGGGCGAGGCTGTTGGATCACTCCTCATATACTCCATCGGCAGGTGTCGCTCTTTCGTTGCCGTTATTGGATTGGGGTGAAAGAAATGCGAACCTCCAAAGCAATGTAGGCGACTACAACAGTTCTGTGTACGATTACAACCAAGTGGTGATCAAAGCGGCAAACGAAGTCGTCGTACTGATCAAACAAACCAAACTGATCGAGTCTCAAATCGACCTCCATCATGATGATTTGAATGCCAAATACGCCAATGTCTCTATCCGCCGCAAACAGTATTCATTGGGACTGAGTAATAAGCTTCCGCTTTTGACTGCGGATAAAACGGCATATGAGAGCGAGATGGAGGCATTGACACTGGATGAAACCAAATCGCAGCTTCAAATCTTCCTGATCAAAGCGCTCGGTGGCGGGTATTCCGATAAAGGGGAGAACAATGCAACCAAATAGCGCACTCCTCACAAACATCAAAAGTTTTCCATGGCAACGGGGGTTGTATGAATGGCGGACCAATGACGCTCCGACACTCATCTATATGGCAAAAGCAACGCTTGCGGGACTTTTGGCATTATGGATTTCGATGACGCTGAATCTTCCCGATCCGCGAACGGCGATTTTCACCGTATTTATCGTTATGCAGCCCCAAAGCGGTTTGGTTTTCTCCAAAAGCTATTACCGTGTTTTGGGAACGGTTGCGGGTGTGGGAATGTCGCTGATCCTGATGGGGATGTTTGCACAGGACCCGGTATGGTTTATCTCGTTTTTCGCTCTGTGGATCGGTATCGCCACTGCGGCGGGATTCAAATACCGCAATTTTCAATCGTACGGATTCGTTTTGGCAGGATACACCCTGTGCATCGTCGCCCTCCCCGTTATCGAAACACCATTGGACATTTTCGATATCGCGACGTCACGATTTTCGGAAGTTCTTGTTGGTATTATCTGTGCAACGCTGATCAGCGATATCATCTTTCCCCGCCGATTGCTCGATTCATTGATCGCCAGCGAACGCGAACGTTTTCTCAATGTCCTCACGACTTTGGCGGATCCCAAAGAGGTATTTGCCCCGATCAGTGAAGCAAACGGCGGAGTCGCCCGATTCTCAAGCGGGGTGGTCGGGCTGAATGCCGTCCGCATCAACAGCAGTTTTGAGAGCGGAAGCGATCAAAAAGAGCGTCAGCATTATCAGCATCTGAATCATCAGTACATGAATCTCTCAACAACGTTTCACTCGCTCAAAAGCATTCTGACGGCGATAAAAATACGCGGGGGAAAAGAGGCGTTATCAACCTTGGAAGCGTTATATGCTCCGATCTCCGCGGCGCTGAAAACCCTACCCTCTTCACCGATGACGCCTGAGGAACTCGAAGGTGTCATTCAAAAGCTTTTGGAAGTCAAAAACACGATTCAGGAAGATTTTGAGACCAAATACGCCGCAATCCGTGAAACGATGGATGAAGAGTGGGAAGATCAGTTTACTTCGGCAGGGTATCTGATGATCCGTTTGCTTGATGAGCTTCACAGCCATTGTGTTACCTATCTCTCGCTTCTCAAACACCGTTTGTCGGGAAAATCATCCTTGGAACTGAGCCGTGCCGTGCGGTTTTCGACCCATACCGATAATGTCCTCGTCGCTCTGGCTGCATTGCGTGGAAGCGGAGTATTGCTGGTGACCATGATGTTCTGGATATGGACGGCATGGCCGTTCGCGACGCTGACCATCACGCTGGCGGTCGTTATCGGATTGCTTCTGGGGACGTTGCCGAGTCCATTGGACGGAGTCGTCAACTTTTTCAAAGGGGCGGTACTCGCCCTGATGCTGGCGGCTTTGTACGATTTTTATCTGATCCCGCAGTACACATCGGACATGCTGACCCTCAGCCTCTTGATCGCTCCGGTTTTAGCTTTCGTAGGGTGGATGACGACCAAACCGAAACTGGGGATTTTTGCATTCGGTTTTGTCTTCATGTTTATGAGCCAATGCGCCCTCGATCCGTATTATAAGATCGAACCGACCAAATTTATGGAAGCGTCATTGGCATCGCTCATCGGAATCATGTTCGGCGGCTTGGCTTATCTTCTGGTCAACTTCTGGTCGTGTTCTTTGACGCAACAGCGTGTCGCCAAGATTCTGCGCCGCCAGATCGTCAACCTGTGCGACGGATCGATCGCTGTGGAACGGAGTGCCCTGGAGAGCACCGGCCGAGATCTGGTTCAACAGTTCTCTACCCAGGGGCGGTTAAATATGCGTTCGAGTCGTCTCGTGTACGAATGGCTCCTCTCGACACTGGAGATCGGACGGGCTATTTTGGCCATACGTCGAAGCCAGCAACGCCTTTACAGCCATTACCGCCATCCGAAGATCGAATCATCGCTGCTGTGCATCAAAAACTTTTTCGATGCGCCGTCTTTGGAGCTCCGAAAAACGCTGTTGCAGAGTCTTTCGGAAACAATCCGGATGCTCCGAGAAGAGAACATACCTACGGAGAATATACAAATGAAACGGATGAAACATCTGATCACCGAACTGGCACTCATCCATACCGTTTTGCAAAACGATCTCTCTTTACCGATCGCAACGGAGGATTCATGCCGTTAGATATCACTTTGTTCGGCATCCAAATGCCGACGTTGCTTCCCATCTTCGTCATTACGGCGATATTGCAGATTTTATTGGATCGACTGATGTCGGATGCCGGCGTGTATCAGCATGTATGGCATCCGGGGCTGTTTCGGACGGGAATTTTCGTCTGTTTGTTCACCATTCCATGTTTACTGATCTACCGTTAAGGAAATATTATGAATAAAAATAACCGATATACGAAGCTTATCCGCTACGTCATTACGTTTTCCGTCGTCTCTTTGGCCGTATTTCTCGGTCTTATGCTCTGGCATAACTACATGAACAGTCCGTGGACACGTGACGGCCGTGTCCGCGCCGATGTCGTCATGATCGCCCCCGATGTCAGCGGGTTGGTCTCACAAGTAAACGTTGTGGACAACCAATTCGTTCACAAAGGGGATATCCTCTTTCAGATCGATAAAGAGCGGTTCCTCCATGCACTCCGTGCAGCCGAAGCTGTTGCGCACACACGCAAAGCCGAATACGACATGAAAAAACACCAAGCCGCACGCCGTAACGCCGCCGATGACGACGTCGTCTCAGCAGAGAACCGTGACGATACCTCATTTGATGCCCAGATGGCCTATGCCAAATACCAAGAAGCGCTCGCTCAGGTCGAAACGGCGAAGCTGGATTTGGAACGTTCCAGCGTACGCGCTTCGACAGACGGATGGGTATCAAACCTTCTCTTACGCAGAGGAGATTATCTCAATGCCGGAGAAAAACATATGGCGATCATTACCGCCGGATCCTTCTGGGTATACGGATATTTTGAAGAGCATAAACTCTCGATGATTCATATCGGAGACAAAGCCAAAATGAATATGTTAGGGACAAAATTCACGGTTAAAGGGCATGTTGAAAGTATTGCAAGAGGGATATCCGACCGTGACAATACGACGGACGGAAGACTCTTGGCAAATGTCAATCCGATCTTTACCTGGATTCGTCTTGCTCAACGTATTCCCGTGCGTATTCATATCGATGAAGTTCCAAAGGGTTTGACACTCTCTGCAGGGATGACCTGTTCGGTCAGTATCCTCCCGAATAAATCCGACCAAAGGGGTGCTGCACAGTAATAATAACACTAACCGCAATGGCACTTAGTCGCCTCTTTCGAGGCAGAGAACACAACAGATAAAAAGGAAGAGAATCATGAAAAAGGCACAAAAAATAGTTGCATTGTTAATGGCAGTAGGAGTGATTTCCTCGTGTTATGCCGATAGTTATGCAGACGGGAAAAAAGCTCTCGATGCAAAAATGTATTCAAAGTCAGTCGAAGCATTTACAAAAGCGTGCAGTGAAAATAATTTCAAAGGGTGTTATGAATTAGGGAAAATGTATGAAAACGGTACAGGGGTAGCACAAAACAAATATGAAGCCGGGACATTGTATGCACAGGCTTGTAGAGGCGGAGAAGCATTGGGATGCAGTAATATGGCCCTAAGCTATGACGCTCCCTGAAAAAAATTCAGGCAGAAAGCTCTGCTATGAGTAATGAAGCACGGACAAACGATTTGAAAGATTTCATTTTCTCTTGAGTGATGATGGCCATAGCCATTTCACGCTCTTTTTTGATCTGTGCATACAGAGCGGCCGTAGGGGTACTCCGAGCTTCACGGATCAGAGTATGAATACTTTCATCGAATATTTGACTCTCATACGGATCAAGAGCATCGTAAAGCGCCATAAATACGGCTCGTTGCTCATCATCCATTTTACATGAGTCATCGGTAATCTTTAAAGCGACCGTTACGGCACAGTCCCGTGCAAAGATATCCAGATCAGAAGCTACCTTCTCGATCGGCTTCACACTCACCCTACTTCTTCGAGATTCTCAGGTTCTTCTTGAACAAGATGTCCGACACCGCGCATCTCATTCGGAATATCTTTACGATATTTTTTCTCTCGGAATGCCGGAGATTTAGGAACACCGTTTTTCTCTCCGAGTTTATACATTTCTGCATTCAAGAAATGAGCATCAAACTCTTTAGTAAACGGCATATCCCATGTAATACATCCGATACTTGGACAAATCGCCGCACATTGCGGGTCATCATACACACCGACACACTCGATACACTTCTCCGGTTGGACGTAATAACGTTTATTCCCGGTAGGGTTGTTCAAATCATCCACGATCGCATTGACCGGACATTGTTGCAAACACGCATCACATGTGATGCAGGTATCATCAATAATTACAGACATTTTATCTCCTTAGCAAATCTGCCCCATAGGGGCAAGCTTTAGTGCCTTAGCGGCAAGCGTAGCTATCTGGATGTATTCAGATAGCATTATTATCTTTGGACGTGTGAACAATACGCTGTAACCACGGCGGCGGATTGCCCAGTAACAGCTCTTGGAGTTTTACGATCGTCTCATCGATTCGATCGTTTTCTCCAGAGCGCATCGGATATATTTTTGATGCCAACACCATTTTGGAAGCGGTTGGCCCGATTTGAGAGCAGTACATGATGTCTGCTTCTTTGACCGTACTTATTTTATAAGCCAGTTTTTCGTGTTCGTCTTCAATCGCATCTTGGGAACTGTCCAATGTTTTGACAAATTCGGCACTATCTTCGGTGATACGGTAAAGCTCAAAACTCTTCGACCATCCAAAATGCTGATTGACAGTGATCCCATCCGATGAAGCAAACGCGATAAGCATGACTTATCCTTTAGACCGCTACCGCTTCACGCGCTTCACGCATTGCGATAGAGATATCATCACGGAACGGTTGAGGAGAAACTTCCGGAGTAAGAACACCCCGTTTTTTACTCGAACCGATCACATATTCAGAACTGTTGACATAGTAGTCGTTGTAATCTGCCGTATACGGCATATCCCATACGATACAACCCTCAGTAGGACACTCAGCAGCACAAGCAGGTGTTTCAGCATGACCGACACACTCGATACATTTTTCCGGTTTTACATAAGTATATTCCCAGTCATCACGCGGTGAATCACCTTCACTTGCGATTGCTCCTACAGGACATACTTCGACACAAGCGTCGCAGTTGATACATAAATCAGTTATTAATACAGCCATAATTTACTCCTTGGTGGCTAGATATAATTTATCTTTGCAATTTTCATACGAGGTTGAATCCAATACCGGAAGAAGTTTGATATCGACGGCTTTAAGCAGCAAAGTGACCGAACACCCCTCGCAAAGTTCCATCCGTTCAAACGCATCCGTTGTGATAAGAGAATTAAGTTGTCCGCACGGAGTATTGACACTTACCTCACTGAGGACTACACCCTTACGAAAATGTTGCAATTCTCCACTTAAATGATTTTCGATCGATACGCTTCCCTCTTTGCTCCCGGTACAAAGTGCAATGGCCGCTTCTTGGATACGGCATTCGACTTCATCACCGACACGAAGCCATTTCGGGGCTTCAGTTTTAAGCAGTTTCAAGTCCGTATTATTGACCCGTACGGTAATGCAACTGAAAAACTCATCGCTTTTAATATCTTCCACCCGTGCAACCATTGCATTCATAATACTCTCCTACCAAAGATAGATTACTATTCTTTTATCAATGACATTTTCAAATTGCTCTAAAATCATCCCTGCTGTCGAGGTTGGCCCCAAATGGCATCCCGAACACGCACCCAAATAACGGAGCCAGATTTCAGGAGTATCTCCGCTGACATAATTCACAAGTTCTACCCCGCCGCCGTCACTTGCGAGGATCGGAGCGAGATTTTCGGCAACGACCATTTCGACTTTGGCTCGTTGAGAGGATTCATCCATCATTCGAAATGCGACATTTATGTCGGACGCATCATTTTGATTACTGACATAGGTGAGGAGAGAGTGTGCTTGAGCTTCTCCGGCATGAGCCGCTCTGATCATCCATTTCATAGAATTCAATATATCGTCGTTACGTAACAAAATTCCGAGTTTCAGCTGTGCAGTAGGCATATTCGCTTCTGCCGCAACCGTATAATAACAGATCGACTGATCTTTATCCGCAGCAACGCCGATCCCGTTTTCATACATCCCGCCAAGATAAAACGATGCCACTTCATGCCCCATAGATGCCGCACGTTCAAACAGAGTGAATGCGGTAGTGATACTTTTAGCAACACCTAATCCTTTGACATACATGGTTCCGAGATTGACCATTGCATCCGCATTGGTATGGACCAATCCTTCCCAAATCGATTTTGCAACCATATAATCTTTACGATCATAGGCGGCTATCGCTTCCTCCATCAATGATTGTGCTTCCATTATTTTCTCCTCGTTTCGTTTTAAATTTTTACGTAAATCCGACATTGCTTCTTCATAAGTATCGCCATACCCTTTTATATCCGGATAATCACAGCTATAAATCTCATAACCGTCCCCCTCTTCATTACTGAAATAGTGATAATGGGTACGAAGCTCTTCCATTGCTAACTCTTTTATTGATTTGAACACAATCGGAGCAAAGCCCCGATTTGCTACGCTAGCCGCTATGGCACTAAAGCTTGCCTCATAACGAGGCAGAATTTTTATCTCTAATTTAATTTCACCTTGCAATTGCCGTTCTAAATGCTATGAATAAAAAATGCATAACCGTTTCAAAATACACACAAAGGAACAGCAATGATCGCCATCCCTGTGGAATCCGATAACGGTACCCCTATGAGTACCAAACTCTTCGGTAACGCTAAATTTTTTGCTATGGTTGAACCAAAGAGCAAGGAATACACCATAATTGCTAACGAAGGGTGCGGTAACGGTATCCAAACGGCTAACTATTTGTTAGAACAAGGTGCTTCTTCTGCTTTATACGGTTTTTTAGGAGACGGACCGTTTCATGTTATGGTTCGGGGCGGAATAAATGTTTACTGGCTCGGTAAAGAGACTATGCCTTTGGACAAAGCCATTGAAACCGCACTGTCTGAGTCGTTAGTACATGTTACGACGGAAAATGCCGCTCTCTATCTTGATCCGGGCACCGCTGCCGGCGCGTGCGAATGCGGGTGTACTCATGACTGAGATTATTACATCCGAGATGGAGGAAATCCGTCGTCTTATCGCCGAAACCGTTGCAAAACGCAATGCTCTTAAAACCGAAATGGCGCAATGGTATGAAGCACACAGTAAACGTTTTGCCCGAACCAATGAGCTTATCACAGTGGATTCGACATTGAGCGAACTCGATAGCCATTATAAACGTTTATGGGATTATCATAACGGCCGATCAAGAGCGTCATGAGCACCTTTTCATCCGATGGACGTCTGCTTACCGATATCGGTGAAATCGACCAATATCGGCGGATTTTAGACAAAGACAACGTAAAGAGCGGTGAACCCCATTGGGCGAGTATGGGAAAAAATACGATCACCCTGTTTCAGGTTTTGATCGATCAAGATTTAACCCATCTAGTAATGGTTCTTCGCCATTATCCCAAATACATCGAAGCGGTCTGTGAACATTTTCGCTATGCTTACAGTTACAGTGAAAACAGCGCAAATATTGACGCGGCATCCGAACTTTTGGAGATGGGCGAGCCCTATTTCACACGACAATTTGTCCGTAATGTCATGCGAAAACTCCCTCGGATCGAGAGTGATGATCGCGATGCGCTACAAACATTTATTGATCAGATCAATGAGAATCAACATCGATGGCATCCGATCATTACGATGCATTATCGAAGTATGATTAAACAAGTAATTAATCAATCGCTTCTCCATCCGCTGCAACGTATTGTGTTGGAGAAAAAAATCGCTTCGATACAGGAAGTGCTCACCTATGATTACGAAGCGAGTGATCGTGATTCGAATCTTGATATACCGTATATGAATTAAACCTAGGAGTCAGAAATGAATGAAAATCTACGAAGTGAAATCTTAAAACATGCACGAAACGCTTTTGAACGGGCATGTACCTTACACGATAACGAACGGATTGAAGTCTATCTATATGACGGTGCGGTTAAAACAAGCGACGTTTTAAGCGAAGATGAAAAAATCGTTTACAGCCCAAATCGCATTTTGTGCTATCAAGTGTGGGGGCACGATTACCTCGAAGATGAGATCAGTGCATGGATCGATCATGCCCGCCTAGAGATCAACCCTAAACCGCTTGAAGAGAGTATCATCGAGACTCTGAATAAAGTAGCCGCTGCAAAAAGTGTTTCAAAAGAAGAAGTCAGTTCCTATGAAGTTTTTGCCAATCTCCGAATGGAACAGATCGAACAAATTGAACATGCCATTATCGAATATTGGTGGGACAACAAAGAGATCGAAAATGCAAAATCATTGGCATTGGTACAAATCAACGAAGCATTAGAGAGTATGGAAGGATGATCCTCACTCTCCGGTCACTGGCGGATACCGTACATATTGATATCACCGCAGATCAGTTTAAACGTCTGCGCGATCCACAGATCACTCACGATGAAATTTGTGACATTGCCGCTTCATGCGGTTGTGATGCCGCATTATTAAAAGATTATGCGGAAGATTTGAAACGTGTCGCACAGGAGATGATCGAAATCGACTCCTCTTGCGACTATACCGACCATTTTTCGTAAAACCATATCCTCCATTAGTAATTTCAAGGTACAATTCCCCTCATTGCGCACAGATGTGCCTTATCTAAATACTTTTTGAGACCATGAAGCGAACCCAATCTTTTTCTCTTTACGCATTAATAATCGCTTTATTGGTTCATATTATCGTTATTTTATTGCTTATTTTATTGAATCAGATCAAACCGAAACTTCGCCCGCCGGTTAATCCTCCCCCACCGCAAGAAGAACGATTCAAACTCTCGCTTAAAAATCAACCGAGTATTAAAAAAGAGGCAATCATCAAAAATGATATCCCGAAACCTCCTACCAAACTCCCGATTCCGCGCGGTGAACAAATCATTAAACCGCCTAAAAACATCCCTCCGTTGCCAAAAGCTCTACCTGTTGCGCAACCCAAACCGCCGGTGAAACAACCGGTCAGCGAACCGGTCCCCGTACCTCCGGAACCAAGAAAAGCATTTGAACAGCACGTTGCAAAAACTGTTGCAACCATCGACAGAACTCCAATCAAGAAAAGTCAGGGACTCTATGATATTCTCTCTAAACCTGATCCCTCAGCGCAGGAGAGACCAACTCAGAGTACCACCAAAATTTCGGACAGTATCCAACGCCTTTATGGAGACAAGTTCAACGATCTCTCTGCTGGAGAACAAAAATACATTATCGATAATCAAGAGGTAATGCGGCGTATTACACAAGAAGTACTTGATCGTTACGGCCATTCTCGCATTCCTGACAATATTCGTACAAATGACACCAATATGATCGAGTTTTACCTCCATCCTGACGGAAGTATCTCCGATCTTCGGTTCTTGAAAAACAGCCAACTCTCTATTTTGGACGATACAACCAAAGAGGTGATCGAGTTAGCTTACGCTAAATACCCTCGCCCGCAGCAAAAAACACTGATCCGATATCGTGTTTGGTATAACCTCGGATATTAAAATTCTCCACTATTATTTCGTTTGTCGATATAATTGAGTATGAAATCGTCTAAACCTTTTTTATTCCCTTCTTTTATTCTTGCTATAGCCATTCATATCCTTTTGCTCATAGTGTTTTTCTTTGCATTTCGGCAGACTCCGCCGAGTAAACCTATACATCCGATCTATGAAAAACGGATGGCTCTTACATTGTCTCACCCACATCTTTCACAACCGGCGATCACCACATTGTTACATCCTCGAAAACCGCAGGTGGTGCCTATACCCGACAAACAAACTAAATCTTTTTTATTTTCTGAAAAAAAGGACGAAGCCAATACCTCAGTAACGGTGCCGCCCGACAATGACAATCGCAAATTAACCCGAAATGATATTAATCTGTTGCCAAAGTCAATTCTCCACCATTACGGAAATGATTTTTTTGAGTTATCGGCACCTGAACAGCATTACCTGCTCGATAATCTCCAAAAAATCCGTCGAATCAATGATATAGTTGGAAATCGATTGTTGCAGAGTAAATCCGATGAAGAAATCGATACAAAAGAGAACAATATCGTCGAATTTTATCTCCATCCTGACGGTTCCATATCAGATTTGACACTCTCCAAAGAGAGAGAAGGATCGTTATTGGATGAGTTAACGCTGGAGACGATCGAATTGGCACACACACAATATCCGCGACCGAAACAGACGACATTGATTCGCATACGGGTATGGATACTCACGAAATAAACTATCGTGATGCCAAAACTGCCAACGCACCCTTATAAATCGGTTCATCGATAAATCCGTACTGCACATCCGTAAATCCGGTAATACCGCGTGCAGCGTGTTCTTCAAATAACATTACGATCTCATGACAACGGGCAATCTCGTGTTCGCTATACCCAAAGACTTCATGTATCAGTTCTACTTGAGCCGGTGCGATACACCCTTTGGCATCAAATCCCATCATTTTTTCCAATTCCAGCCAGTTACGCAGCCCTTCACTATTTTTATAATCCTGATAGACAAACGAGACCGCTTTCACACCGCATGCGCGCGTCGTGATTAAAAAATGGGAGAGGAGATATTGGACCGTCGGATTTTCAGGGAGCAAAAGTGTTTGCGAAAACCCTAGATCGGCAAATAGATCAAGTATTCCCAAATAGAATGCCTTGATTCTCGGATCAAAGGATAGTTTCGAGAGGGCCAGCCACGCCTCTTTTGTTTCGATAGAGAGATGAATTTCAATCCCGTCATCCACTAAAGTAAGGATGCGATGTACATCCTCTAGCGAACGGATTTTTGGTACACGGATCGCATCAGGCATAAAGGGATTGAGATATAGAATCTCTTCGACTCCCCCCTCATCGAGCGGATTGACCCGCACTACCAGTTTTTTTTCGGATACCGGATTAGAGGCTAAAACCATCGCGCACAAAACCAACGCATACGGCTTTTGCTCAGGACTTACTCCGTCTTCGAGATTGAGCATTAAACATTCGCTGCTGAGCGAGGGGATTTTGGAGAGATGTTTGAGGTTATGAGTGGAGAGCATCATTGCAGAGCGAAATGACTGCGAGCGGTTTATCTGCCGAAATTGAGGAACGACCAGTTCCTTTAGTCCTTGCAAATTGCCGGATTCTAAGAGATCAGTGAGTTTTTGGATGTTTTTGAGCAGCACGTTGAAATTCCTCACGATGAAGATAATAATAGAGAATTTGTATCTCGCTGTCGGTCAAATAGTAGCGAGGCATCCCTACAATCCGACTGTTAACTTTTTCGTCAAACTCTTTGAATGAAAGTTTATTGATCGGTTTACCCGCAAAAACTTTCACCTCTCCCTCCTCCTTATAGCGGGCGATCAGTTTCCCTTCTCCCGCTTCGCCATGACATAAATGACATCCCACTCCACGGGGATTATGGTACAACCCGCTCGCATATTCCTCTTTCGTAATAAACGAATCGGCATGCGATATCATGAAGGCTAAAAACAGAACAAAAACCCCGCGCACTTGATCCCTTTAACCAATTATTAGTCTTTACTCGGTATCATACCCAAAAACAATTTGACGGTGATTAAATGCAAATACTTGACGGTAAAGCGCTCGGACAAAAAATCGAAGGAAAAGTCTCCGAAGGAGCCAAAGAACTCAAATCCCTCACAGGGAGAGTTCCCGGTTTAGCAGTGGTTTTGGTCGGACACGATCCAGCAAGTCAAGCGTATGTCGGAATGAAAAAAAAGGCATGTGACCGTGCCGGATTTTACTCAGTTACTCACGAAATGCCCGAAGATATTTCCCAGGAAGCCATCATAAAAACCATCGAAATGATGAACCTAAACCCTAATATCGACGGTATTTTGATCCAATTGCCTCTCCCTGCACATATTGACACCACAAAAATCCTCGAAGTCGTAGCCCCTACGAAAGATGTCGATGGATTCCATCCCTATAACGTCGGTCGTCTTGCTACGGGGTTAGACGGGTTTGTTCCGTGCACTCCGCTGGGTGTTATGGAGCTTTTGGCCGAATATAATATCGATCCGAAAGGAAAAAACTGCTGTGTCATCGGTGCTTCGAACATCGTCGGAAAACCGATGGCCGCACTTTTACTCAACGCGAATGCTACCGTCGAAATCTGCCATATTTTTACAGATGATCTCAAAAAACACACTCTTGCCGCCGACATTATCCTCGTCGGTGCAGGGGTGATCAACTTGATCAAAGAGGACATGGTGCGAGAAAATGCCATCATTATCGATATCGGTATCAACCGAGCACCAGACGGACGACTCGTCGGGGATGTCGATTACGATGCCGTTGCCCCTAAAACATCTTACATCACCCCGGTTCCGGGCGGTGTCGGACCGATGACAATCGCTATGTTGCTCAGCAATACCCTCAAAGCCGCCCAAATTCATGCCAAAGAAGAGAGTAAATAACCCCCCTTATGAAGAAAAAAATATTCCATGCCGCTCATCGCGCCTACCGTTTTTCCAATACCTGGACAGGAACGGTCATTATTGTCCTATTCGTTATTTTCTTCGTTGCACAGGCGTTTCGTATTCCCAGCGGATCAATGAAAGACTCCCTCCTTGTCGGCGATCACCTTTTCGCTAAAAAATTTGCTTATGGGATATCGACTCCCCATCTCCCGTTTTTGGAAATTCCCCTGATTCCGGGAACAGACGGACATATTTTAAACGGTGATGAACCTAAACGCGGAGATATCGTCATTTTTCGCTATCCGAACAACCAACAGCTCCATTACGTCAAACGTTGTGTCGCGCTCGCAGGCGATGAACTCTTTTTAAAAGACAAAGTTCTCTACCTTCACCCTCGTGAAGGGGACGGATATGCAAAAAAAGCATTCCCGAATTATGAATTGATCGAACAAGACGGGAAACTGTGGGTTAAAGATCCCTATACCAAAGAACATCCGGGGATTCATCATGATGAGCGTATTACCAAAGACGACCCGAATATCGCCTTTATCCAAAACGGGGACTACATCTTTGATTTTCCCCCTACGATTGTACCCGACAAACAATATTTCATGATGGGTGACAACCGTGATCACTCTAATGACAGCCGATTCTGGGGAGCCGTTCCGTACGGTTTGATCGAAGGAACACCTTGGTTTGTTTATTTCAGTCTTGATGCCGATTATAAAGTACGTTGGGACCGAATCGGTAAAACACCTGCTGATTTGGAGCAAAAAGGACCGTTAAGCCGCGCAATAGCAGAGCGGATACGCGAAGACGCCAACGATCATGAACTCTATTAATCTGCTCGAAATTCCCGCCGCTATTATCGCATTGCTCATTGCCATCATCGGCCATGAGATCATGCACGGCTGGGTCGCTTACAAATACGGAGACACGACTGCAAAAAACAGCGGACGTCTCAGTATCAACCCCCTCATCCATATTGACCCTTTCGGATCTATCCTTGTTCCTTTAATGACGTATTTCATCCCATTACTTTTAGGTGCTTCAAGCGGTTTTTTATTCGGGTGGGCGAAGCCTGTTCCGGTCAATCTTCTGACCGTCATCCGAAACGGCGGATATAACGCGGCTATGCAGGTGAGTCTGGCAGGAATCGTATACAATCTTTTTTTAGCTACCCTCATGTCAATTGTCCTGCTTTCACTTGCACAGCCGACGGAAGCCGATGGAATCGGATACCTTTTCTTCTATCTGTTGGTTATGAAACTGATGCTGATTAACGTCATATTGGCAGTGTTCAATCTCCTCCCGATACCAAGTTTTGACGGCGCCCATTTCATCAGCTATCTGGCGCTAAAATATAACATACGTGCCGTTGCCGAATTTTTCGCCAAAGCCGAACCTTATGGAATGATTGTTATCATCATCATATTGGTTACTCCGCTCAAAATACCACTGGTTATGTGGCCTATTGAGGCACTGTTACATTTATTATTAAACTAAGGAATTGTATGAAATTTTATATCGCTACCGACCATGCCGGAATTGATCTGAAAGATTTTAGTGTAGAACTACTGCGCCAGAAAGGTCACGAAGTCATTGATTTAGGACCTTTTTCAAAAGAGAGAGTCGATTATCCCGATTACGCGGTAAAAGTATGTGAAAGCGTCCTTGCCGATCCAACTGCGCAAGGGATTTTGATCTGCGGTTCAGGAATCGGGATGAGCATGGCAGCTAATCGCTTCCACGGTATCCGTGCAGCACTGTGTCATGATGCCTATACCGCAACTGTTGCACGAGGGCACAACGATGCTAATGTACTGTGCTATGGTGAACGGATTGTAGGGCAAGGTGTTGCCGAATCCATCCTTGATGCATGGATTGCCGGGAAATTTGAAGGAGGCCGTCACTGCGGCCGAGTGGATAAAATCGAAGCTATACAAGGATAACGCATGTTTTTAGAGTGGTCATTGCTCACGGTTGTCACATTAGGGGCTCTTTTCTTTTTAGTCAAAATGTTCTATTTTCGGAGCATTACCGTTAAAGAACAGCGTACCAGTGAAATGATGAAATTGACCCTCAAAGAGGCTGAAGTATTGATCCGGAAATATCAAATTCAGCTCCAAAGAGCACTTGGTAATGTTGATATTCTGAGTGAAGAACTCAATAATCTGCGTAATGAGCTTAAATCGCTTAAACAGCGCAACTCTAAACACCGTTCCGAAACCGACCGACTCCAAAGTAAAATCAAAGAGCTCGAAGGGCGTATTGACGCACTCATTTAATATAAACATTTGTCTCATTCGAGGCAGAAAATTTTAGAACAAGGAATGGCCCATGAGTCTCAGCATCAGTGACAAAGCTATTTTGATCAACGCAATTCGCGATATTCCCGATTTTCCAAAACCGGGCATTATTTTTAAAGACATCACAACCCTCCTCTCAGACGGTAAAGCATTCGGTGTTTTAATGCAGCATCTGCACGACCGTTATGCGTCCTATGACCTCACCCACGTTGCCGGAATCGATGCACGCGGTTTTATCTTCGGTGCGGCTTTGGCACAGATGTTGGGTGTCGGCTTTGTCCCTATTCGAAAAAAAGGGAAACTTCCCTACACGACTGTTTCAGAAAAATACGCTCTCGAATACGGTGTGGATGAAGTCGAAATCCATATCGATGCCTTTTCAGGAGTTGAAAAACCGCGTGTCCTCCTCATCGATGATTTGATTGCTACCGGCGGAACAGCGTATGCCGCAGCCAACCTTATCAACAAAGTAGGTGCGGAGTGTATCGAAGCGTGTTTTGTCATGGGACTCGATTTCTTGAGCGGACAATCCAAACTGCGTGATCTAGTTGAAGTCTATACTGTTATTGGAGTTGATTAATGTACATCCCTAAACCCTCTAAATTCGACCCTGTTGACGGGCATTTCGGAATTTTCGGCGGACGCTATGTTCCGGAAACATTGATGCCGGCTCTGTTGGAGCTCGAAGAGGCTTACAAAGAGATCCGTTTTGACGAAACATTTTGGAGCGAGGTAGACGGATATCTCACCGATTACGTCGGCCGTCCGAGCCCCTTGTACTACGCGACCAACCTTTCAGAGGAACTCGGTGCTAAAATCTATCTCAAACGTGAAGATCTAAACCATACCGGTGCGCACAAAGTCAACAACGTTATTGCACAAGGGCTTATGGCTAAACGTTTAGGCAAAAAGAAAGTCATAGCTGAAACGGGTGCCGGACAACACGGTGTCGCTACTGCGACCATTGCTGCCTTGCTCGGATTGGAATGTGAAATTTTCATGGGAGCGAAAGACGTAGCCCGACAAGAACTCAATGTCTTTCGGATGAAACTCCTCGGAGCGAAAGTCCACGCCGTTGAAAGCGGAAGTAAAACACTCAAAGATGCCATGAACGATGCGATCCGCCACTGGGTCACCCATGCGCGCGATACATTCTACATTATCGGTACCGTTGCCGGCCCACACCCGTATCCGATGATGGTACGTGACTTTCAGGCAATCATCGGATGCGAAGCACGCGCCCAGATCCTTGAAAAAGAGAAACGTCTTCCCGATTACGTCATCGCCTGTATCGGCGGAGGCTCCAATGCCATTGGGACGTTCCAACATTTCCTCGAAGACAAAGAGGTTCGCTGTATCGGGATCGAAGCGGGAGGATTGGGAGTCGATACCGACAAACACGGCTGTTCTCTTCTCAAAGGGCGTCCCGGTGTATTGCACGGACAAATGAGTTACCTTCTCCAAGACGAAGACGGTCAGATTCTTGAAGCCCACTCCATTTCTGCCGGACTCGATTATCCGGGTATCGGGCCGGAACATGCGTTCCACAAAGACAATGATAATGTCACTTATGACAACATCACCGACCAAGAAGCGCTCGATGCCTTTGTATGGCTTAGTCGGGCCGAGGGAATCATCCCGGCATTTGAAACGGCTCATGCCGTTGCATACCTGAAAAAAATGGGTGATATCAAAGACAAACTCATCATTGTCAACCTCTCAGGTCGAGGTGACAAAGATATGATGCAGGCAAAACAAATTTTAAATTTCGATAATTAAGGCTATCCGTGGAAGATCTGTTAATTGGGTGGCTTAGAGAATACGGCTACATCGTCCTCTTTTTTTGGAGTATCTTAGAAGGGGAAATGGGTCTTATTATGGCCGGTATCTTTTCCCATATGGGGGACATGTCTCTGCCTGTCTCGATTGCAGTCGGCGGATTCGGCGGATTTATCGGAGATCAGATTTATTTCTATATCGGTCGATTTAACAAACGCTACATCCACAACAAACTCCGTTCACAGCGCCGCAAATTTGCCATTGCCCACCTATTACTCAAAAAATACGGCTGGCCGGTCATCTTTGTCCAACGTTATATGTACGGAATGCGTACCGTCATCCCTATGGCGATCGGCCTGACCCAATATTCCAGCCGGCAGTTTGCTTTTATTAACTTTATTAGTGCTATATTTTGGGCAAGTATCACGATCATCCCTGCCTATTACTACGGTGATGCTATTCTAAATATCCTCAAATGGATAAAAGGACACTGGTTTTTTGCCATTCCTCTGATCGCTTTAGCGGTTTGGGGAATCGTTAGCAGTATGAATCGACTTGAAAAAAATCTTTTGGAGAAACGCCGTGAACGTCAAACTGTATAATCAACCACTTGAACAAATCGGGGCCGAACTTACACTGGAATTTGTAAGTTCCAAAACACTCGAATTTCATCCCCACCATGCACTATTATCGCAGGCAGGATTCAAAGCGGAACAGGAACAACTCTGTGCCCTGCATGAACACCGTCTTCTCATCTGCGGTATAGACAAAGAAGAAAGCGACGAGCTCTATCGCTCCGCAATGGCAGTCGCCGTCAAAGCCGCCATGAACTACGCTTACACATCACTCAAATGTGCCCAATATTCCGCTGAACGCTTCTGTGCGTTGATCGAAGGGGTAGTGCTGGGCAGTTACAAATTTGAAAGCTATAAATCCGAGCCGAAACCTTCACAACTTTCCGAAGTCATCTTTTCGCATGAAAACAATGACGGATCATCGAACGATTTCGACGCATTGGAAGCCGTTTTAAACCGAACTCTCATCATTTCCAAAGCGACCAATTTTGTCCGTAATCTGGTCAACCAAACTCCCGATGATATGACGCCTCAGCAGATGGCCGTAACGGCGGATGCTCTCGCGACAAGCAACAACCTCGAATGTACCATTTTAGATGTCAACGGACTTGAAGACGAAAAAATGTTTGCGATGCTCTCTGTCGGACGAGGTTCTGCCCACCCTCCCCGCCTGATTCATCTCGCCTACAAACCTGAGAACCCAAAAAAGGTCATTACCCTCGTCGGTAAAGGTCTCACATACGACAGCGGCGGGCTCAGCCTCAAAGCTGCGACCTCGATGGTCACGATGAAAATGGACAAAGCCGGCGGCTGTGCCGTCATGGGGATGATCAAAGCGATCAGTGAGCTGGAACTCGATATCGAAGTACACGCGTTTGTCGGTGCCGTTGAAAACATGATCAGCGGTAACGCCTACAAACCCGATGACGTCCTCCGTGCCAAAAACGGAAAAACGATCGAAGTACGCAATACCGATGCAGAAGGCCGCCTTGTCCTAGCAGACGTTCTCGGCTATGCGCAGGAAAATGTTAAAGCGGACTATCTCTTCGATTTCGCGACCCTCACAGGTGCTTGTATGGTTGCTCTTGGGCCGTACACGACAGGAGTTATGGGGCATAACGAAGCGCTTAAACATTCGTTTATCGAAGCGGGTGCTTCTGCAGGCGAATACTGCGGTATGCTGCCGTTCAACCGCCACCTCAAAAAACTGATCAAAAGCGACCTTGCCGATGTGTGCAACGTCTCTAGCAAACCTTACGGCGGAGCGATCACGGCCGCGCTGTTCCTCGATAACTTCATCGATGAGGATATGAAAGAGAAATGGGTTCATTTCGATATCGCGGGTTCTGCCTATACCGAAAGCGCATGGGATGTCCATACCTACGGCGGTACGGGTGCAGGTGTCCGTATGACGCTCAACTGGCTCATGGAGCACTGCAAATAACTTTTTTCTTCCCGCACCAGCGGGAATTCGGCTCTATAACATCCGATAAACTTCTTTTCGGTGCGCCACTTTAACGACATATACCGTCACGATTTCATCTTCGATCTCGTATAAAATCCGATAATCCCCTACTCTAAGCCGATATTTTTCATCACCGCTCAGTTTTTTACACCCGAGCGGTCTTGGTTCATTAGCGAGTTCTTGGATATGAGAAACAACCCTTTTCAAAACAACTGAGGGGAGATTTTCTATCTCTTTCGCCGCCGATTTTTTGATCTCGATTTTATAGCTTACCATTTGCTTCCAGCTGTTTTAAAAATGACTCGAACGATAACGTCTCTTCATTTTTACGTTCATCAAATACCTTTAAGTCGCTTGCGTCTTCTCGAAATGCGTCGATAACGATATTATTGACGAGTGAGGAAAGCGATTCGGAGGTCTCCAACGCTTTTAGTTTGAGGAGTTTGAGGATATCCTCATCGAGGGTAATGGTGGTACGTACACTCATAGCATCTCCTTTTTATTAGCATTATAGCATAATTGCATCATGATGATATTGCATCATTTATTTTTTTCGTCATTCCCGACTCGATCGGGAAATCCCTTTCTCATTTTCCCCCTCAGTCCCTTATCAACAACACTGTATTATAATTGCGCCAATTATTGACATATCGAAACACTATCAAGGACACACTAAATGGGCTTATCAATCGGACTCGTAGGATTACCAAACGTCGGAAAATCGACCACCTTTAACGCACTTACCAAAGCACAAAACGCCGAAGCGGCGAACTATCCGTTCTGTACGATCGAGCCGAACAAAGCGACCGTTCCGGTACCAGATGTCCGTTTGAATGAACTTGCCAAAATCGTCAACCCTGAACGTATCCAATACTCGACTCTTGATTTCGTCGATATCGCAGGACTCGTTAAGGGTGCGAGCAAAGGTGAAGGTTTGGGGAACAAATTTCTCTCAAACATCCGTGAAACCGAAGTAATCCTGCAAATCGTCCGTTGTTTCGAAGATGACAATATCGTCCATACCGAAGGGCGTATCGATCCGTTGCTTGACGTTGAGATCATCGAAAACGAGCTGATTTTCGCCGATATCGAAGTGTTGACCAACCGTATCGAGCGTCTCAAAAAACAGGCGAAAAACGAAAAAGATGCCGCAGCGATGATGGCGTTTGCCGAAGAGTTGGCAGAGTTTTTGGCGGAAGGGAACCTTGCGCGCAATTTCCCGAAAGCCGATTCGGAAATGTATGAAAAACTGATGAGTGAAACTCGACTTTTGAGTGCTAAAGAGATCATGTACGGTGCCAACGTTGATGAAGACGGTCTCACCGAAGATAATGAATATGTTGTACGTCTTCGCGAACACGCTGCTAAACACGGCTGTGAAGTGATCAAACTCTGCGCAAAAATCGAAGAAGAACTCGTCGGTATGGAAGATGACGAGCGTGATGAGTTCCTACGTGACATGGGTGTCGAAGAATCAGGACTAGAGCAAATCATCCGCAAAGGATTCGATAAACTCGGTCTCATGAGCTACTTCACCGCCGGAGTCAAAGAGGTGCGTGCTTGGACTATTCACAAAAATACGACTGCACCAAAAGCGGCGGCCGTTATCCATAACGACTTTGAAAAAGGATTTATCCGCGCCGAAGTAATCGGATATGAAGACTTCGTTGCCTGCGGCGGCGAAGCCAAATCGAAAGAAGCTGGGAAAATGCGTTTAGAAGGTAAAGAGTATATTGTGCAAGACGGTGATATCATGCACTTTAGATTTAATGTATAATAATTAAAATTATTGCCTCAGATAGTGGGGCATACATTGTCAAGGAGTGATTTACATGCCTCTTCAGTACGCCGGACCAAAACCTCTAATCTCAGCTCACGGAATTACATTTGATCTAAATAAAGAAGACAAATTCGCTTATATCAGTATCGTTGCAGAGCTGATTCAAGCACTCGATCACAACTATCAGGCCAATGAACGGTATACCTATCTTGCAAAAGCCGAGCCGCTGAATGCCGATATCATCTTCAATCTTATCAAAAGCAAAGATGCAACCCTTGTTGATCAGATCGAAGAACGCCGTAAAATTGCAGAAAATGAGATAGCGAATGAATTAAAACGTGCACATGAGAACAAAGTTTTGGGAGATGAAGAACGTGATGTCCTGATACGTAATATTGAGTTAATGCGTAATTATCAAATCAGCCGCTCCGTCAATAAAGCAGTCTACTATGCCGGAATCAATGTCATAGCGAATGAAATCAAACAAGGACACATTGATTATATCAAGGCTCCGATGTTCCAAAAATTTATGCACGTTTTTCATTCTGTCCAAGGTGCACTAAACAAACTGCATCCACCGATCGACAGCAGCATCGATATCCATGAAGAAGATGGACATCTGCAATTACGTTTGGATATTATTGCTAAGCGTTAATCCGTGCAATCGTCTGAGCAAAACGGACATTGTGCCCAGTCGAGACTCCGAGTTCCAGCATCTCTTTTTCGCACAGCATAACAATAGTCGAGCCCATTCGAAAACACCCGAAATCATCGCCTTTACTCAGGTAAAGGTCTCTATAGCTGTATTGACTCGGTGTTGATACGGTATTTGTTTGTATACGCGGCTCAAAACTCACTTCCATTTCACCGACATTAAGCGCACCTACAAGGATCAAAAAAAAGCGTTTTCCCTGAGCACTTAAACATTCCAAAACAACCCGTTCGTTTTCGATAAAAAGATTCACCTGTTTTTTGAGTGAAGGGATATTAACGGGATACAGTTTTCCGGGAATATGCACTGCATGAAGTACCTGCATATCGATCGGGGCATGGTAACGGTGGTAATCGCGCGGAGAGAGATAAAAATTAACAAATGTTCCGTTACGGATGCTTTTTTTCGAATCACTTGAAATTCCCTCACCCAACACACCGTCGACACTGTAGCTCATCCCTTTGATCTGTAATGCCAAATCTTCTTTGATCGCTCCGCATTCCGTAATCAATGAATCGCACGGGCTGATCATATCAAGAGGATCGTTAGAAAATGATCGTTTATGACGAAACTTTCGGGTAAAGAGAGCATTAAGACTCGGATACGATTCGGGTGATTCAAAATCAGACATATCCAATCCCATCGCCCGTACGTAGGTGCGATTAATCATATTTTGAAAAGTTCTCCCATGCTCTTTAGACGCAAAACGTCCAAAAGTTTGGGACAATGCCGAGGTAAAATGTTGCTTCATACTTACTCCTGAGTTTCGTCGGTTTGAATTGGGCGTTTAGCGATCTCTTCGATCAAAACGGTGGCATAACACCCTTTTGGAAGGGTAAAATGAAGTTCAAACCATGCATCATTCTCTTTGTATTCCCCTTCGATCTCTTCAGGGAAAATCCATCCGTATCGACGTGCCCCGTCAATCCCGCTGGTAATGGTATCGTACTCTTTTTCAACGCTCTCCGCCAATCCGACGGCACGAGTCGCACGTTTACCGCTGAGAAGCCCGCTGACTGAGATATCCCGTTTGTTAAACCGCTCAACTTCTTCACTGCTCTCGTAATGAAACAGTTTTCCGTACGGATAATGCATCATCACATCCCCGTGTATTAATTTAAACGGATGTTTTTGGGCTTTCATCGCTTCTAGTTCGTCTTTTGGCAAAGGCAAAACACTGCACAATTCGTCAATACCGAATCCTTCAACCAACTTGGATATCTGGATTCGACGACTTAACCAATCGTTAAACAGATAGCTCTGATACGAGTTCACATAAAATTGAGCTAATTTTTTGTTACGTTCTTTTAACGTACCGGCTAAAATGGCCTGCCCTTTTTTATAGTTCTCACCGTCCAATCCGAATCGCTGGAATCCAAAATAATTCGGCATCCCGTTTTGCTTGATCATTTTAAGGGCTTCTTGAATTTTCTTCGCCGCTGTCGGATTGACTTTTTTCAAACGGATAAAAAATCGGTTCCCTTTGAGATGTCCGACTCTTATTTTATTGTTATGGTACGTTTTTTCGAGGATTTTGATCCCCTCATGTTCGAAGTTTTCCAATACCGATTCAAACTTTCGCGGAAGAGAGATATACTGTTTGGTCTGAGCATTTTTATCTTTTAGACCTGCGTAACCGATATCACGCCCTTTGATTCCCAAATGATTGCTGAAAATATCAATCATTTGCCATGTTGAAAGATTTTTTTTGCGGACATGCAGTACCAAGTGCTCTCCATCCCCGCTAAAAGGATATAAAGGGATCTCATCTACCACAAAATCCCGGGCAGATTGACGAAAATGAAATTCGATAGGGCTATGCGGTAAATAATATTGACGTTCCATGAAACTCCTAAAAATGATGACGCTTACAGCGATTGGTGAATCTTCCCCGTTGCACTTTGCCGACAACGGTAACAGGTGTTCGAGATACTGCGGCTATACGCCGAATTGTTGATAGACGCTTAGGAGAAAATGCAATCAGCATCTCATACTCTTCTCCGCTGCATCCAATTTTTTTGGCAATTTTTTTCTCAAAACGGATTCTCATCCGGTTTACACTGCACAACTTCTCGACATCACTGAAAAGTCCATCGGAAATATCCATTCCGGCACGTAAATAACGGCGAGATCGACGGACGAACCCTTGACGCAGACGAGGTGCAACAAAACGGCTTTTCGAATGCGTTTTTCCTCCGGAGAGCAGATAATTCAGCTCTTTTGCCGATTGTCCTATCGTCCCGGTGTATGCGATCACATCCCCCTTTTTTATCCCTCGGCGCAAAAGAGGATGGCTTGCATGCGAGACAATCGTAATCGATAAATCGAGTTTGCTGTTACCGATCGTATCTCCGCCGATAATCTCAACACCGTATTGTGAAGTAGCCTCTTGCATTCCTCGCGAGAGTTCATCCATCTCATGAAGACTCATGGATTTTGGCATCGCAACACCAAGTAATGCGTATTTTGGAGTTGCATTCATAGCAACTGCATCGGATATATTGATGATCATCGCCTTATACCCGATCTGATACGGGGTCAGCCACTTCCGTTTAAAATGGACATTTTCAAAAAAAAGATCCTTGCTATAGACCCATTTTCCGATGCATGCACCATCATCACCAATATACTTTTGAGAAGAACGGAAAGTGGAGATAAAATAGTTTTCAACATTCACGCCAAGTATCCGTCTGTTAAATAAAATGATCTTATTATAAACAAAATTAGATTATGAAACCGTTAATATTGAATTTTATAGTTATTTCTATGATAGAATATATTCAATTCATTTATAAAAACCCAATTTAACGGGAGTACCTATCATCATGATTTCAATTCGAAAAGTCTTTTTCAACCTAAAAATGGCCTTACTTCTTCTCGGTATTGGGATAACCGTATTAAGTGTGCAACTCTTTCATATATCGCAATACGGTGAACGCTTAAGTGCTTTAAAAAATCAGCATCTACTGATTGAAAAAATCATCAATACTGATTTGAGCGATCCAAAAATGGCTTCCATCTTAATCAACGGTGCCGTATCTGAGATTGCTCTTTCGGTCAAACTCTCCGGTCAGGAAGCATTATTAGATATATTTGTCTCGTCCAATGAAGAACAGGCTTCTTTGCTCCGTTCTTTAGAACTCTCTTCAGAAGCGTTTAGTGACAGCGCTTTAATCTGGAGTGAATCTCTCGCCATGTCACGTTCTTCCCAAAATAGCAGGATGATGACTGCACGTTCAGCTTTTTTAGCCGACATTGACCGAATGATAGACTATCAGATTCATATTATTAACCAATCCATCATAACCGCTAGAATAACTGCAATACTATTATTTTTCACCTGTGTGTTTCTACTTATTTTCTATCGCTATCGTTTAAATCAAATTTATCATGATCTTAATAAAATATCTTCAATAGACATTGACGGAAGCAAAAAAGAAGCAAGTACAAAAGAGGTTGATTTCATACTAAAAAAGATCTTACGCCAATCACCCCAAAATATGCTCAATCCAACACTTATACATCCATTAAGTGGGCTTAATAATCTAAAAGGACTTTCCAGTCTTTTTAATACTAAAAAAACGGGTAAATCCGGAAATACCGTATTTCTCGCACTCTTTGAAATTGATCAATACGAATTGATTAACAGCACCTTATCCAAAGAAGATATTGGAAATCTTTTCATAAAATTAGGAGAAATTATTTCCCTCTATGAACAGCCGTTGGATCTGATCGGCCATTTGGAAGATGACCGTCTTGTATTCATCATGTCACGAAGCAGTAAGCAAACTGCATTACAAGAGTGTGAAACCATCGTCCAATCTGTCGAAGAATCCAGTTTTAACGCTCAGCTTGGACCGATCAAAATTACGTTAAGTGCCGGTTTCATTCTTAAAACTCCTGCAAAATCCATCGAAGAAACCATAGAAGATGCAAGTAAATTGATCGAAAAAGCCAAAGAAGGCGGAGGAAATCGCGTCGCTCAACTACGATAACCTTCCAAAACAGTACGATTCTTCATTCCCTAAAATGTAACTTTTTCACCCATTGTGGGTGGAATCAATCCCAATATTGTTACTATTTTGGACAACAAATCACACTTTACGTCCTAAGAGAGTTCTATAACCCTTTTTAATCTTGGACAAGGAGTGGCGCGCTATAATCATCCACAGATTTTATCAACAAGGAAGGCGTATGAGTATTCCCATTTATACTTATGATGCGGTGATTGTCGGAGCTGGTTTAGCCGGATG
>NZ_JAQUHV010000006.1 GCF_028681615.1 Sulfuricurvum sp. | reverse complement strand
AACTGATGTAACCATGGGCGGAAAAAACGATCTCGGAAGCGAATGGGATATGCTCTACACCAATGCCGTTCCGGGAGTCAAAGGGCTTAATGGACTTGCCAAAGCCGCTTTTTACAAAGGCGGTGATGTCACCGGATATACCGCTGACGTCAGCAAAATCTGGTTGCAAATCGATTATAAATTCTAATCTTTTTTCATGCCCTACGGGGCATGAAAATAAAAATCATCTCTTCTAAACAATCACCACAAAAAACTATAAACCCCCTAAAATAGACACTTTTTTCGTTCTCTCGCTAATTATTTCTCTCTTTGTCTAAGCAAAATATCCATAAATCACCAACAGTAATACAGACAATGCTTCATTCTGACTGGTAAAGAGTTCGGGCTGAAATAGTCTGCTGTTATCAGTCGCGTATAAGGGTGTGACAGCGCATACATGTTTTTTGAATATCTAAATATGCATTTTGTGCAGTTTCCCAATGCCCAGTATTCATACTTGCATTGATTATTACAACATCATCATCGATCGTTCGAGATGACATCAACGCAATGCGGACTTTATTTTCTTTACCTTTTGGAAGTAAAGTTGCCATAAGATTTTCATCACCAAAAAGTATTTTAGCTTCTCCATTCAGGGCATTTGCTGTTCTTACAGCTTTGTCTTTATTACCTTCTATAAATGCGGCCTGCATCTGTATCATATAACTGTTAAGTTTGAGCATATTGTCTTTTAAACTATATTCAATTGCCCAAGCATTCATGGTTAAAGTCAATGCCGCAACAATGCTGATTAATATTTTTTTACGCATATAAACCTTCCTTGACGAACCAATACTACACTGTAGTTGATAATTCATTAAATAAATATAATTTTTTTATGTGTATGTACCTTGTAAAAGAGAAATTAAGTTTTTGAAGTTTGTAGAATAGGTAATTAATATCGAGGGAGATTCGAACGCATTCCAGTTCTTACCCGACAACAATTGACAAAGGTCAAAGACATTTATTACCGAATCAATTAAAATGTTTCATTCAAAAGTAAGACTTAACGTAAAAGGAAGATACGCCTATGGATCCAATCACACATGTAGTTAAACGGGACGGTTCCACAGAACCGTTTTACCCCTTTAAAATCAGGGACGCAATCGAAAAAGCGTTCGAAAGCGTTTTTGTCGCGGTGGATGATCATGTTAGTACCGAAGTTTTGTTTACCGTTTTATATGACAATGTTTTCGAAGTAGAAGCCATTCAAGATATTATCGAACGTACCCTCTATCATGCGGGTTATTTTGAAGTTATGAAATCCTTTATTACCTATCGTTTTCTGCACAAAATGCAGCGTGAACACATTTTAGGGTTAGGAAATGACACTACCTATGTCAACTCCACCCAAAGCGTCGAAGAATACATTCACAAATCCGATTGGCGTGTCAATGCGAATGCCAATACAGGCTATTCCAATGCCGGATTGGTGAATAACCTCGCGGGCAAAGTCATCGCTAATTTTTGGCTCGATAAAGTCTATGCTCCACATGAAGGTGCAGCTCATCGTAACGGTGACATCCACATCCATGATCTTGACTGTTTAACAGGATATTGCGCCGGATGGAGCCTCAGAGCACTGCTTAATGAAGGGTTCAACGGCGTTCGTGGACGAGTTGAGAGCACTCCTCCGCGCCATTTTAGAGAAGCTCTCGGACAAATGGCCAATTTTTTAGGAATTTTGCAGTCCGAGTGGGCAGGTGCACAGGCATTTAGTTCTTTTGACACCTATTTGGCTCCCTATGTTTTTGCCGATGAGCTCTCATTTATTGAAATCAAAAAAGCAATCCGTGGATTTGTTTATAACCTCAATGTCCCGGCACGTTGGGGACAATCACCCTTTACCAATATCACACTGGATTGGACAGTACCGGATGATCTGGCACAACAGTTTCCGACATGCAATGATCTTCATCTGTTTCACGATTTCCCGTTTACCGCCCATCATCAGCGTAAACTGTTTGAACGGGATAAAAGATCATTGGACGATCTCACCTATTCGGATTTTCAGTCTGAAATGGATCAGATCAACCGAGCCTTTTATGAAGTAATGAGCGAAGGGGATGCGACCGGCGCACCGTTTACGTTTCCGATCCCAACCGTCAATATCACGGAAGATTTCGACTGGTACGGCCCAAATACCGATGTGCTGTTTGAAAATACCGCCAAAATAGGTTCCAGCTATTTCCAAAATTTTATCGGCAGCCAATATCTACGTGACGAAAACGGAAATCCGATTGAAAATCCTCATGCCTACAAGCCCGGACATGTTCGAAGCATGTGCTGCAGACTGCAGCTTGATTTGCGCGAACTGCTCAAACGCGGCGGCGGTCTATTCGGAAGCGCCGAGATGACGGGAAGCATCGGTGTCGTTACCATCAATATGGCACGCTTGGGGTATTTATACAAAAATAACCAGACACAGCTTTTAGAAGAACTCGATAAACTTATCGATATCGCCTATTCCACACTGGAAAAAAAGCGGGTTTTTGTCCAAGATATGTTCAAACGAGGGCTTTATCCCTATACCGCACGCTATTTGAAAGGGTTTCATAACCATTTCTCTACCATCGGCGTCAACGGAATGAACGAAATGATTCGCAACATGACCAATGATACTGAAACGATAGCAACGCAATGGGGAACGGAGTTTGCCCTCTCTATTCTCGATCATATGCGTGAAAAAATGCGCGCATTTCAGGAAAAAAGCGGCAATCTCTACAACCTCGAAGCCACCCCTGCAGAAGGGACAACCTATCGTTTTGCTAAAGAAGACATCAAACGTTACCCCGATATCCTCCAAGCTGGCGAAGGGGAAAATATTTATTATACGAACAGTTCTCAGCTCCCCGTCGATCTCACCTCCGATCCGTTCGAAGCACTTACGCTGCAAGACGAGTTGCAATGCCGCTATACGGGCGGTACGGTTTTGCATCTTTATATGGGCGAGCGTTTGAGCTCAGGCGAAGCCTGCCGTCGCATGGTTAAAAATGTCATTACCAATTTCCGTCTTCCTTATATCACCGTGACTCCGACTTTCTCAGTCTGTCCCGTACACGGGTATCTCAACGGCGAACACGAATACTGCCCTAAATGCGATACCGAAATCCTTCTCAAAGAGTCAGCGTGATGTCCGATGAAAGCCCTTTATGATTTGACGCCGTTTACCCTTCTAGATTTCCCTGATATACCTGCCGCCATTTTGTGGTTTGCAGGGTGCAATCTTCGCTGTACCTATTGCTATAACCCCGATATCGTTCTAGGTACTGCAAAGATTGATGAAGAAACAGCTCTCTCTTTCTTGACTAAACGGCAAGGCCTGCTCGAAGGAGTCGTCCTGAGTGGTGGAGAAGCCACCCTCTATCCCAATCTCGTCCCTTTTTGCCGTTCTATCAAAGCACTCGGTTATAAAATCAAACTTGATACCAACGCCATGCGTCCTGATGTCATTCAAGTACTACTGGATGAATCTCTTTTGGATTACGTTGCACTCGATTACAAAGCCCCCTCTTCTGAAATGAGCCGAATCTGTGGCGGCGGGAGCGAATCCAGATTTTGGGAGAGCTTTCGCCTGCTCCAAAGATATGCCGTTGATTTTGAAGTACGAACTACCTATCATCCTGATCTGCTTAGTGAAGCACACATCATCAGTATGGCTGAGAATCTTTTGCAAGAAGGCTACACGCGTCCGTTTTATGTACAGCTTTTTCGTGACGGCGTCCCAACACTGGGCACTCTCCCCTCTTCCCGACATCTTATCGACTACCCATTGCTAGAACGTTATGTCACACTGCGCAATTGACCTATATCAAAGACTTTCTTCTTTAAACGCTTTACAATGACGTATTCTTTTTGTAGGAGTTTGCAATGAAAAAAGTGTTAATCGCGGTAAGCGTATTGTTTGGTCTATGGAGTACATCTATGGCGGATGAAGGTGCAGATCTTTTTAAAAAATGTGCAGTCTGTCATGGGGCACAAGGTGAAAAAGCGGCATTAGGCAAAAGTAAAATTATCAAAGATATGACTAAAAGTCAAATTACAGCCGCATTGAAAGGCTATAAAGACGGAAGCTACGGTGCAGCATCCAAAGCGGTTATGAAAGGTCAAGTAGCATCATTAAATGATGCACAGATCACAGCTTTGGCAGCCCATATCGGTAAATAATACCCTCCCCCCTCGTGTGGGGGTTGGTTCGAGCAGTATAGATTAAAAAAACCCTCCTTAAGGTCAGCACTGATAAAGCACTATACTGCTTGCACGAACTCCTATTCCAAAATTACTTATACAATAGGAGCAAACATGAAAAAAACCATCATGCTTTCATTACTTTCCGCGACTTATTTAATAGCTGATGGAATCACTTTAGATCCGATCATCATAACGGCAACCCAAACTGAAACTACTCTTCAAGATGCTCCCGGGAGTGTCAGTGTCATTTCAAAAGAAGCGATTGGTTTGTTGCCAGCAGATCATCTCAAAGAGGTTGTCAAAGGGCTAGAAGGGGTTACGGCAATAGAACATAGAGGACTATCGGATGTGAATCCTACCGTAGTGCTCCGCGGAGTTCCGGATCAATCACGTACAATGATATTGCTGGATGGGATACCTATGAACACCAGCTACACGAGCAGCACCTCAACTCCCTATATTGTTTTGCCTGAAGACTTGGAACGGGTTGAAGTGATCCGAGGACCATTTTCGAGCCTATATGGCAGTAGTGCTATGGGCGGGGTTATCAATTATATTACCCGAATGCCAAATACACCTGAGTACAAGGCGAGTATCGGCTATGGAGATGCATTCAGCGGTGGTGAAGCTCAAGCAAATTTAACAAAGATATATGTATCGGCAGCTGATAAAATTACCGATGGATTAAAATTTAAAATAAGTTATAGCGCGCTTGGTACAGACGGATACCGATCCGATTTTGTAACCGTAACCCAACCAAAAACAGGGTATAGCGGTTATATTCATGAAACATCTTCCCCCGTTCCAAGTACAACGCAATGGATTGTAGGCAATGCTGGTAACCGGGGTGTCAATAAATACGATTTGTCTACCAAATTGGTCTACACGCCGACTAACAAAGACACAATCAACGCCTCCTATCGGCAATCACATTATCATGTTAGCTATTCTGATCCACAATCGTATATTACGCAGGATTCATCGGGCAATACGGTTTTTTCCTATCCGGGTTCTCCCTCTACCGGTTTAAAAGAAAGTAAATTTTTACAAGGCCAGAACGATTTAACCAGTGATCTTTACACTATCGATTACCTCCATAATTTTTCAGACTCTACCTTTGATATCCGCTATTCACTGTTGTCGGTGAAAGATTGGTATACATTGGCAGGGACAACGGCAACACAAAACGGGGGAAGCGGCACCGTAACCCCCAGGGAAGCAAAAAATACTATGCTCCACGCGACGTGGCAAAAAGCGATAGGAAATTCATTACTGCTTTTAGGAGGAGAATACAAACGTAACACGTCGATTTCAGACACCAATACGCTATCGGATTGGAGAGATGAGGATACAAAAATACTCATGACTTCGAGTTCAGGGGGGAAAGAACGGATTATCGCTGGGTTTGCTGAAATTCAAAGTGATATCACCAATACACTTTCCACCAATATTGGTGGACGTTTTGAATCATGGAAAGGGTACGATGGGTATGTTTCCGATGCGAATACTTCCAATACAACACTCAATCAAAACTACCCTACCCAACACGCACACAATTTTTCTCCAAAAGTATCACTCAATTATCAAGCAAGCGAAGATACGACTCTCAAAACTTCCTGGGGGAAAGCCTTCCGAGCGCCTGATCCGGTCAATCTCTACCGAACTTATGAAATTGCCGCGATCAATCGTGTTTATATGGCGAACCCAGATCTAAATCCTGAACAAAGCCAATCATATGATTTTGGAGTGGAACAAAAAACACCGCAAAATGGTCTTTTTAAAGCCTATTGGTTTCATACGATTATCGAAGACATGATCTCGACAAAACCTCCGATTCTCATCGGCGGTAAAAGTTATTATGAACGAATTAACGTTGGTAAAGCCAGAAGCCAAGGGTATGAACTTGCATATTTTCAACCACTGAAATACGATTTTACACTCAATACCAACTATACTAAAACCTATACCAAAATTTTAGAAGATACCATCGATCCTGCTTTAATCGGTAAACGTTTTGCCGGTATACCTGAGAACATGGTCAATGTTTCTCTCAGTTATGATAATCAACATTATTATGCTTTGATCAATTACAACTACCAATCCAAAATCTACAACAATTCCGATAACAGCGATACCGCTTCAAACGTATACGGTTCTATCGACGGGGTAGGTATTTTTAACACGAAAATTGGATACAGGGTCAATAAAAATATCGATCTTGATCTCGCTGTCACCAACCTTTTGAATACTGAGTATTACAGTTATGAAAAAGGGGAAGCACGGGCATGGTTTGCCCAAATCAATCTAAAAATTTGACCCGATTCATTACATATAAATCTCAGTAAAACTGTTAAAAGGAACATACAATGTTGGATCAATTAAAAACTATTTTTCTTTTTTCTCACCTTAATAAAGACGATTTGGCTCAGTTGGCATCGATTGGCAAATTCCGGCACTATCAAAGCGGTCAAACTCTGTTTTATGAGGGTGCTTCTTCTGAAAAACTCTATATTCTGATTAAAGGTATCATTAAAGCCTATAAAACCGATATGAAAGAAAATGAAATTGTTCTTCACTATTTTTATCCTGTATCACTGGTTGCAGAGATGGCGAACCTCTACCATATACCGTTTCCTGCAACCGCCGAGTTTCAAACGGAAGGATATGTATTTGAAATCGACTATCCCCTTTTTGAGCGTGATTTTTTGAAGAATCCTACGATATCTTTTGAATTGATAAAATCCCTGACACAAAAACTAAAATACCTCGAAAACATTATTACAACGCGACTGGCACTGGACGCAACTTCACGAGTGGCGAAATTCCTGTATGAGAATGGAGACATTTCTGATTCAACCAGACGACATAAAATTGCAACTATTTTGGGGCTTACCCCTGAAACACTTTCACGCTCTTTTAAAAAAATCAAAATTCTCGGTTTGATCAGCGATGAAGGAAAAAATTTCACCATTTTAAATCGGGAGGGATTAAAAGAGCTTTTTACATGAAAGTTTTCAAAATTTGATTTATATCAATGAAGCTACGGACCCTTTTCGAGTACACTAACTTAGATGGGTATCTAAAAGCTTTATCGTAAAATCAATAAAGTGTATGCATTATCCATATTTAAGAAGTACAAGGAGTGACGAATGAAAAAAATTCTTGGTATAACCCTTGCGGGCGTTATTTTTGCGACCCTTCCGCTCATGGCAGGAGATTCAAAAATGGATGTAGCCCAAATGTTTGAAAAAGAGTGCCAGGGGTGTCATGGACCCAATCATGAAGGTGGTGTAGGGAGTTCTCTTGATCCTAAAGCAATCGGGAAAAAAGGGGATTATTTCCTCAGAGACACAATCCTAAGCGGTAGAGCCGGTACAGCAATGCCTTCATTTAAAAGCAAATTCACCAGCGATGATGCCGATAAAATGGTTCAATACCTATTAAAATACGAAGCAAAACAGTTAACCAAACTTACCATTGAAGATGTTGCTGCTACCTATCAAGTCCTCGAAAACAGAGAAGAATTATATAAAAAATATCCAAAACCGACTGATGTCAAAAGCGTTCAGGACATTGTTGTTTTTACCGAACGTGATGCGTCAAAAGTTGGTTTTATCGACGGTACAACCAATAAAGTCCTCTCAAAACACAGCTCCGGTTTTGCGACCCACGTTACAGTTGTAAATAAACGTATTCCTCGTTATGTCTACAATATCAGCCGTGACGGATGGGTAAACATGTTTGATCTAAACGCACCTGGGCAGCCGATCATCGCTAAAATACGTGTTGGAAGTGACAGCCGTGGACTCGCGTGTACTCCTGACGGTCGCTATTTGATGGCAGGAAACTATGTTCCAGGCGGTGCAGTACTTTTGGATGCCATGACACTTAAACCTCTGAAAGTCTACTCTACTGATCAAGTCGAAGACATGGATGGTAACATCAAATCTTCACGTGTTGCATCGATTGCCGATACCCCGTACGGTCCGTATATTGCATTTGCTCTTAAAGATGCAGGCCACGTCTATATAGTCGATTACAGCAAACCGGATTTCCCAATCGTCGGCGATATTCCTAAAATCGGTAGAATATTGCACGATGCCTTTTTGAATGAAGGTGAAGAGGTAGGTCGCTACTATATGATCGCTTCACAAGGAAGTGATGTGATGGGAATCGTCGATTTTAAAACCAAAACATTGGCGGACAAAGTCTATACAGGACCGGGAAGCAAGCCGCATCCAGGACAGGGCTCGAGCTGGTACAATGAAAAACTGGGCAAACAGCTTCATGCAACAGTCAACATGAACGTAGGAGATGTCACGATTTGGGATAATCAATGGCATGTCTTGAAACACACTAAAACAGCGGGCGGCGGACTTTTTATCGGAACTAACGAGCATACACCGTTTTTATGGGCGGACAATGTCATAGGCGGTGAAGACAATTACAACAAAATTGATCTTGTAGATAAAGAGACCTTGATGGTCGGACGTATTATTCAAGCTACTAAAGAGGGAACGGTTCAGCTCATCGATCCGAATAATCTAAAAGTAATTAAAGAGTGGGATATCGGCGCAGTTAAAAATGAAAAGGGTGAACTCATCACCCCTCGATTGCTCCACGGAGAACCTTCAGCACATGGCGAGCATATGTATGTTTCGGATTGGACCTGCGGCAGAATATTGGTGTTCAACGCTAAAACCGGAGAATACGTTACCCAGATTACCGGGTTAACAACACCAACTTTTACCTATTCCATTGAGCATAGAATGGATCTTCCGGGTGCATAATTAATCAAATAAGGAGATACTATGAAAACAGATGCCATCTTAAATACACATTCGTCTAAACGTACAAAATGCGTTGTTTATACTCGAGTAATGGGCTACCATCGTCCGGTTGAAAGTTTCAACATCGGCAAAAAACAAGAGCATAAAGATCGAATCCATTTTTGTGAAGACAAAAAAGTTTCTTAAATATTTTTCCCCTCCTCAATAGAGGGGATCATTTCTTGACCTTCGTCAATACCTCATATTTCCTAACTCGATATACTCCCGTATACTTTATAAGGAATTTACAATGTCTACTTTTTCGACGGCTCCATTGCCTCAAAAACAAAACTATTTTCTCTCCCAGCCGCATCAGCCATTTTTTGTTTTCGGTCTTTTATGGGCCATTGTATCAATGGTACTTTTTGTACTATCTCATAAAGGAATCATTACTCTCAGTATAAGTGAAAACCAGTTCCATCTTTATTCCCTTGCATTCCTGGTCTTCGCCCAATTTTTTCACGGTTTTCTATTTACGACCTTCCCTCGCTTTTGTTCTACGATGGCAATTCCGAAAGAGGCTTATATTCGTATCGTCTGGCTTTATCAAATAGGCGCTGTACTCTTTTTTGCAGGTTCGCTGTTTTCGGAGTGGTTAACGCTATTTGCGATGGTTGCCGTGTTATTCGCCCATTCTATGGCAATTTTTGCGCTTTATTGGATTTATAAAATCGGACAATCACCGGTCAAACAAGACCCTTTTTGGATATTAGTTGCACATGGTATTACCCTTATAACACATCTTTTGTGGATCATTGCCTTCGGCATCTCTCTAGTTTGGAATTTTCACAACTGGTTTGCTCTGATCCCGCCCATTATCGTAAATTTCTTCTTTGTGTTCCTCACCTTTTCTGTCGCTCAGCGCATGATCCCATTTTTCAGCCATTCTCAGGAGCCTAAAACGAAATATTTTGTCGAAATAGTATTCAGTGCGTTCATCATTAAAACGTTTTTCGCGCTCATTGACTTCACGGTAGGAGAAGCGATTATCGGTATGCTCCTATCTCTTTATCTGCTTCGCGAGTTTTTGCGATGGAAACTCCATCCGTTTAACTCACCGGCAATCATTTGGATTCTTCATCTCGCCCTCTTCTGGCTCCCAATAGGACTTTTTATCGGCTCATTACTCCAAATTATCGAGATGATCTACAACGTCAGTTTCTTATTTGCAGAGATTCATCTCTTGGCGTTAGGGTTTTTAACTACCATACTGATCGGTTTCGGTACACGCGTCACTCTCGGGCATTCCGGCCAGTCGCCGGATGCGGGTAAAGTAGCCATCGCGTTGTTTTGGTGGACACAGGTGATTGTTATCGTGCGCTTGGCACTCTCTGTAGATACGGCATTCGGAGGCTCTCATCCATGGTTATTTGATGCGGCGGCGTGCGGATGGATTCTTTTATTTATTGTCTGGGGCGCACGGTACGGAAAAACTCTTGTTTTTGGTAAAAAATAACTTCGGTTTCCTCTATCGAATTGTTATTTTTTTTCGTATTTTATGCAAGCCAATCCCGATAATAACCAACGTTATTAGACCGATAAAAAGCGGCCACAATAAATAAAAGGTTATATGCCCTTGCGTGACGATTAAGAAATTGGCTCCTGCAGGCGGATGGATTGCTTTAAATACATGCATCAGTATAATGACAATACCAAATCCCCCGCCGATAGCAAGCCATTGACCGTTGCTGTAACGCAAAATCAAAAAACCGATGATCGTTGATAGCAAGTAACTCACTAAAACATTCCATGGCTTCGAAAACTGGCTTTCCGGTGCGCTGTAAAGGAGAACAGCAGTCGCCCCAAATGGGGCTATAATGAGCATTTGATGAACCGATTGAGCAATTAACCCGATAAAAGAGAGCCCAAAAAAAGCACCTATTCCAGGAATTACACTCTCTGTAAAACGGTCAAGTAGATTTTTTTTGACATTATGTATAGAATTTTTATTCAAACTACTTCATCTCTCTTTTGTCTCTTCATAAACACGTCCATCTTCAACGCGTAAAATCCGGTCAAACAACGGCAGCATCCGTTCATCATGGGTAACGACAATAATCGCTACATCCTGCTCGATAGAGAGTTTTTTCAACAGCTGCATAACCGACAGCGCCCGTTCGGAGTCCAACGCCGCAGTGGGTTCGTCCGCTAAAATTATTTTTGGATTATTTGCCAACGAACGGGCGATCGCCACACGTTGACTCTGCCCCCCTGAAAGCTGTGAAGGCATTTTCTCTAGTTTATCGCCTACTCCTAAATAATCCAAGAGCTCTTTGGCATGCGTATCGGCCTTGTTTTTGGTAATTTTATTCATTTGCGGAACCAATGTCACATTTTCCAAGACATTTAGAAACGGTATCAAATTGTGCGATTGAAAAATAAAGCCGATATTTTCACGACGAATCCGTCGAGTATCCTTTACCTGCCATTTTTGATCATATATCAGCTCATTATCCAAAAATAGCTTCCCGCCTGAGGGTTCCGTAATACATCCGATCATCGTAATCAATGTAGTTTTCCCGGAACCGCTGGGACCGAGCAATGCGACCGTTTCACCCGAATAAACTTCAAAATTGGCCTCTTTAATCGCTGTAACGGCACTATCCCCATTTCCATAGGTTTTATGAATCTGTTCCAACCGTATAATAGAGCGTTTCATTTATCCCCCGATCGCACTGGCAGGATCAACATTCAGTGCCGAACGTATCCCGGAAAGAGAGGCTAGTATACTGATGATGATAACCACAACAAAAAGTTTGGCTGCATCCGAATAGAAAAGGACAATCGTCTTTGGAAAGATATCGGCACTCGCATGTGCAAAAATATTCCCGCCTATAAAAGCGATCCCCCCCAGAAGCAGTGACTGCTGTCCAATCATTCTAGTAATGACACTGTTGGGAGCTCCGATCAGTTTCAAAATAGCAATCTCTTTTATTTTTCCCATGGTCATCGTATAAATGATTAGTGAGATAATCACCGAAGAAACAATGAGTAAAATAACGGTAAACATCCCTATCTGCTTCGCAGAACGTTCAATCAAATTCGTCGTGAGAATCGAGGCCTGTTCTTCTTCGGTATAGACTTCCTGATGTTTCCACCGCTTTATTTCTTGCGCTACAGCTATGGGATCAAATCCTTTTTTAACCTTTAAGACAAATGTATTGACCATAGCAGTAGCTGATGCTTCTCCACCTCTGAAACGGTCATTGCGGATTTGTTCATTGCTAAATAAAAACTGTAGTTCTTGCGCTTCAGAGAGATCCAGATAAATCATCGGGTCCCCTCCTGATGAGACTGCTTTTTTGGTAAGACCGACAACCCTATAGGTATTGCGCCCTAAAGAGATGGAATCTCCGAGTTTAAATCCGGTTTTTATATCAACAATGATTTCCTGATGAGCAATCGATATTGCCCTCCCCTCGACGAGACGAAAAGGGGTAAAACCGCTTAATGATTCATACCCCAGTGCATATACCCGTATCGGCTTTTTATTTTGAATGATCTGAAGACTCTGAAATGTGAGTGGATAAACCTTTTCAACTCCTGTAAATCCGCTCAACGCGTATTTTAGATCTTCATGTAAACGGGAGCTTTCAGCAAATGGTCCCAATGTATCTTTTTGGACAACCCACAAATCGGCCTTCAGATCATTGGGGACGATCATCGCGTCATGCACCATTCCGCGATATACCCCGAGCATAATCAGCATAACACCGATGAGCATCCCTACACCTAATGCGGTCGTAATGAATTTTCCCAGAGAGTGGGAAATATCACGCTGTGCCAAATTGATCATAGACGAACCTTGTCTCCTGTTTTCATGGGGCGGTTTCCGATCAAAATGACACGGCTCCCTTTCTCCAGTCCAGAAATGGCCACATTGCCATCGCTGTTATGTCCAAGAACATATACCGGATGGAACACCGCTTTGCCGTTATCCGACATCCAAACTCCTGAATTATCCTCATTATAGACAATAGCTTCTGCAGGGAGAATCAGAGCATTAGAATAATTGGCGATAATAATCTCCACTTCGGCTTGTTCGGCAAGATATAGCGGTTCAGGGGTCTCCTGCAGTGTGAGATAAACAACACGTTCTTCCGTTATTCGATCGCTCTCGACACCTATTCGGCTCACAACCGCCGGCCATTTGCGCTTATGTGTCGAACGAAGGGTAACAAATCCCTTTTGCCCTACTCGCAGTAACCCGCTTTGGCGCTCATCAATATACGCTTTTACCCACACTGTCTTAGGATTTGCGATTCGTAATATGGCCATGCCTGCCCCCACCGTACTTCCGACTTCCGCTTCGCGAGAAACAACAATTCCGTCGATAGGAGAAGAGAGGGAGAGATCATTGATTTTGGCATTGAGTGCGCTTAACGATCCCTCTGCTCTTTGTACCTCATGTACCGACTGCGCCAAATTCTCCTGTGCACTCACCAAAAGGGCATTGGCACTGCGAGCTTGTGCCTCAGCACCATCGAGCTCAGCCTGTGTCACAAAGCCTCCCTTTATCAGAGTTCGATAACGCTTCAAGGTTGCATCGCTCAACTCTTTTTTGGCCGTTAAATCATCGATAAGGGCTTTTTGAGAACCCATTTGCGAGTGGCTTTTATCGATAAGAGCCGCACTTTCGATTTTATTTCCTGCCAAATCGGAGAGTTCCATTCGTGCCAATACGGCCCCTCTCTTGACATGATCCCCTTCGTCGACATAAAGTGCCCCGATTTTTGAGGTACTTTTAGGAGCGAGAAGTATAATCTCTTTGGCCTCCAGTGTTCCGACTCCGTTGACATTTTCGGTCAGATTCCCCTCTTTCGCTAACACCGAGTCATACGTCACTTTAGGAAGATATACCTTGGTATAACCCAAGCCTCCGAGGATAACCGCTGCACCGATACCGATCAATACCGGCTTAATGTTTGCAAACATCATTTTCACACCCCTTATTCAATAAACGCTGTATGTGCGCCCAAGCTTGTATTTTCAGAAAATTTGCTTCCGCATACTCGATACGGGCATTATCTAACGCATTTTGCGATTCCAAAACATCCACATACGTTGCCAAACCTTGTGCATACCGACCTTCCGAGAGCGCTAATGCCTTTTGGTTTGCATCGATGACTCCGTCTTTGGCGGCGATTGTCTCATCGGCACGGTTGAAATCACGATAAGAACTGTATAACTCTTGCCATAGAGCTTTTTCAGCGCTCTCATATTCTTTGTGTGCAATATCCAAAGCAATTTTGCTTTTTTCCGCATCCGCCGATAATTTTCTCCCATCATAGAGGGGAATAGTCCCTCGAATCCCCAGTTGAGAACTGTCATATGAGGAGAGAGAGTTGTCATATCCGTAAGAACCTACAATCGATACCGTCCCGTAAGATTCTTTATTTTGGGCATCAAACAGAGCTTTAGAATGCTCTATCTTAGCTCTTAGCGCAGCGAGCTGAGGGTTAGAAGCACTCATATCCGCACGGAGGTTTTCACTCTGTGCTATCGATGGTATCTCTAAAGCGCGCTTTTTCAAATCATTGTTATCGACAGTAAACTTCTCATTGCTTCCGATCAGAAGTCCTAAGGCGTTTTGTGTTTTATCCCAGGCGGCATGGGCAGCTCTAAGACGCTCTTCAGCTTCCATTAATGAGGCTTTGAACCGTGATTCATCCGCTAATGTTTTCAATCCCGCCTGACGCATGCCTGTTGCTTGATTGAGCTGTGCCTGATAAAAACGGACCGATAGTTCTGCGGTATCAATCACCGAAGCGATATACCCCAAAGAGTAATACTGAAACCATACCTGCTCAATCAGAGCATTTTGAATCGTCTCTTTATTGGCGCCGGATTCCTCTTCACTGCTCAAAGATGCATGGTAACGATCTCTCGTCCGTCCAAAATCCCATAATGTATATGATGCACTGATATCGGCATGAAACGCATCATTTTGGCGTGTCGAAAAAACGCCGTTTGCGGGCATTACAAATGTTTTTGTCGGAAAATATTCACCGTTTAGATCTATGCGGGGACGCAACGCCGCTTGAATGCTGCGGGAATCAGCTTTGGCACTCTCATACCGCATCGATGCGGCATATGCGTCAGGATGGTTTTTTAATGCCATCGCAACGGCATCTTCGACGCTCAATACTGACGCATGCATAGTGATACTAAAGGTTAAATAAAAAAGAATCCGCTGCATATTACACCTGTTTAATAATAATCACTATAATACTACCACAAAGTAGACAAATACACTATACTAAGGAAAAATCTAATAAAATAGTGTTTTAAAAATTTAAGGAACAGTGATGCATTTTTCAAAAACTACCGAATACGCTATCCGAGTGTTATCGTATCTACACCGTTACTCAGACACGTCCCACTCGGTTAATGTTTTGCATCAAGAGCTTAACCTACCCTATAAATATCTCACAAAGATGATGACCGAACTGGTAAAAAAAGGACTGGTCAGCGCTTCACGCGGCCGTGAGGGGGGATTAACTCTTGCCAAAAGCGCCGATTCCATCCGTTTATGCGATATTCTCGAAGCGATCGGGGAACCGCTTGAGTCGGAGCACTGTATTTTGGGATTTGAAAAATGTGACGCGTCCAATCCCTGCGCTTTACACGATCAGTGGTCACGGCCAAAAGAGCTTATTGAAACTATGTTGACAACGACTACCCTAGCCTCTCTTATCAACAATAAAGAGACAAAATTATAATTTACCAAGTGGCAAATAATAAGCTACAGCAACCAAAGACAATACAACACTGAGCCAAAGCGTAGGAATAATTCTATATTTAAACTTAACCTCTTTTAGCCCCATAAAATAGTCAATCACCAATTGTCCTTTTAAGAACGTACTCACGAGTAAAACAGCCACAAGAGATGAACTCACTAGTTTTAGATATCCCACTAAATAAGCAAAAATTGACAGCAATATCAGAACCGACAAAACGACTTCAAATGTCTTTTTCATAGGTAACCTTTATCGCATGATATAGATGAGGGCGAAGAGGACAATCCATAGCAAATCAACCAAATGCCAATACACGGCTCCTGTTTCCATACCCGTATAATCGGTCGAACTGTATCCTAAGATTTTTACTTTTTGGCGAATCGTAAAGATAATGATGGTTCCCAAAAGCACATGCATGAAATGAAACATCGTAAGAAGAAGATAAAACATAAAAAACGTATTGGTACTCAGGCTAAACCCTTGGGAAAATATAGCGGAAAATTCCAAGAGTTTATTGATCAAAAAAATTCCCCCGAATACCATTGTGGCTAACAGCCATTTAGAAGCGACATCGGAGGAAATATGGATATCATTTTCTTTCGAGTTTTTAATACGTTGAATCGCTTTTACAATAAAATAACTGCTGGTGATTAAAATAAGGGTATCGATAAATCCCGCTGTTTTATTCAAAAATAGCTGTGAATCATTAAACATTTGAACATTAAGCCTTCGTGAAAAAGCATATCCGACAAAGAACAGTCCAAACGTCAACAGTTCGACATAGATAACGATCCAAATGGCAAAATCTCCAGGCAGATAGGAACGTTTTAAGGTTAGAGCTTTAGACATGCAAACTTTTTTTAAAATGCAGCGAAATAAGTTTCTCAAGCACTTCTAAAACATCCTCTTCATCGCTGAGAGATTCTACAATGGAGTGGATACACGCTTGATAGGGGTCAAACCCTTTTGCAATCAATTTTGCGGCATAGATGAGCAATCGTGTCGATACCGCTTCTTGGATGTCGCTGTCGCTCAGCTGACGGATTTCACCGGCTATGGCGACCAGTTTTTCAGCTATTTCGGGATCAATACCGCTCTCTTGGAGAATGACTTTTGTTTCAATCTCCGCTTTCGGATAATCAAAACTGAGTGAGATAAACCGCTGTTTCGTACTGGGTTTCATCCCTTTTAACACATTTTGATACCCGGGGTTATAGGATACGACGAGCATAAAATCCGGATGAGCTTCGATTACCTCCCCCGTTCGGTCAATCGGCAGCACACGACGGTAATCCGCCAATGAATGGAGAATGACCGTCGTATCTTTTCGAGCCTCTATGATCTCGTCCAGATAGCAGATCCCTCCGTTGCGCACTGCCTTTGTCAACGGTCCGTCTTGCCAGTAGGTTCCATTCTCATCGATTAGATGTCGCCCTACCAAATCCGCTGCACTGAGATCATCATGACACACTACGGTATAGACCGCGCGATCCAACTCTTCGCCCATCGCTTCGATAAACCGCGTTTTACCGCATCCGGTCGGACCTTTGATTAAAATGGGAAGATTCATTCCTGCAGCGGCCTTAAAAAGCTCAACTTCGTTGCCTTGGGGCAAGTAGTACATTTTGGACATAGTGTTATTTCTCCTATTTGGTCAAATTCATATAGATTTCGGGTAAAACTTTGGGGAGTTTTTTGGCATCACGGATAACGGCATACGAGTTTCTTCCGAACAGATAGGGAAGATACTCTTTGGCATCGATGTCGATCGTGATGCAAAATGGGGTAATCCCTTTTTGTTTCACCTCTTCAATCGCTTTTTTAGTATCTTCGATACCGTACCTTCCATCATAGCGATCCACATCATTGGGTTTTCCGTCACTGAGGATCAGCAGGAGTTTGTTTTGACTCTGCTGTTTCTCTAAAATCTTAGCACTCTCCCGTATTCCCGCACCGAGCCTTGTGTAATATCCCGGCTTAATGGCATGAATCCGCCCACGAACCGCATCAGAGTATTTTTCTTTGAAATTTTTGATGATATGAAAATTGACTTTGGTGTTTTTGATCGATGAAAACGTATAAATCGCAAACCGGTCTTGCAACCGATGAAGGGATTCGGCAAACACCATCAGAGAATCTTGGATCATATCTATCACACGTAGTTCTTGCGTTATTCCTGCCTCCGTTGAGAGGGAAACATCCGCCAAAATCAGCGTAGACATATCTCTGGTTTTTCGTTCAAACGTTTGGAAAAATCGCTGGGGGTGGTTAGAGCGGTTTTGATGACCTTTGTAGTCGATCCATGTATCGATATTGATCTCATCTCCATACGGCAAATTATCCCGTTTGATACGATCCAGTTCCATCAAATCAAGTTCGCTTTGGATACGCCGCATCATTTTTTGTAGCCGTTTCGGTAATCCGATAGGCTCCGTATGGAGCGAAATAAAAGGTTTTATACACACATAGTTTTTGAGATAGCTCTCTTTTTTATAATCCCATTCATCGATAAAATGCCCTTTCCCAAGCGGATATTCTTCAATACTGTTCGCGGATATATCCAAATCCATTTTGATTCGTGCCGAGAGGTTGGCATCTTTTTGTCCCAGTGTAATCTCGTCTAAATCTTCTGCATTGTAGAGGGCATCTTCATCAAAACTGTCATTCTCCTGCCGATCAACCCGAACTTGTTCCATAAAACTCAAAATCGATTCAGGCAAAAAGAGGAGTAATCCATCGGTCTCTTTTTTATCATCAATCTGTTCGCTTTTTTTCTTCATCTGCAACGTTTCACTCTTGCGCTGTTCGTCGTTTTGTCTTAGGATTTCTTCATCATCATTGGTATCAAGTAACTTGTTGGAGGAAGACAGGGAGGGATAAATCCATAAAGGGTTTGGATAATTATCCGCTGATGAGCCTTCGCGTGAAGGTTCATTCGTAGATAATTCAGGATACTGATTGCTTAAATAGTTTTGTGCATACGTATAAAATTCATGAAACCCGGCGTATTTTTTGATGAGATCATTAATCACAATGGTATTCTCATGCTCAATGTTTTGACTTTTGATATTTACCTTTGTCAACATGGCGATTAACCAATAATAGTGCATCTCATTGTGTGCTTTCGAAGGAAAATAGGCCAAAGCGGCAGGAAGGTAAAGCCCTTTTCCATCTTGCCAGGCAAGAAAAAAAGTTTTACCGGTTCCTGACATTTTTTCAAGCAGTGTTCTTGAAGTGTTAATGAATCTTTTGTCGGTAATATGAAGTTCTTTTCCTTTTTCACCTCCTAAGAGGTGATAAAAGATTTTTAACGTTTTGGCGTTGTTCTCAAAAAGAACCGCTTCATCTTTAAAAAGACGAGATGCTTTTTTGGTGACATAGTGATCCCAAAACTTACCGACTTTTTCATCCATTATGCGCTTACTTTCTCTTCTTTAACAAAGAAACTGTAGAAATAGGTCAATAGTCCCAAGAGAACCATTACACCAAATCCTAAACGAACCGCGTAAACACTGGAAATCGCCGCTTGTGTTTCCATAAAACCCATTGCATGAGCTGCATCGGGAAGACGTTGCATCTCGATTTGCATAATACCCGCTGCCGTTAATGCCAACGTCAGACCGATCATACCGATAACCATCATCCAAAAACTGATTAGCTCCACTTTTTGCGATTTCGGTCCGTTTCCATGCGGCCGTCCTCTAAGGATCGGCATGGCATACGAGATCATCGTGAAACAGATCATGACGTACGCACCGAAAAAGGCGAGATGCCCGTGTGCTGCGGTCAATTGTGTACCGTGTGTATAAAAATTTACCGGTGCGAGTGTGTGTAAAAAGCCCCAGACTCCGGCTCCCAAAAATCCCATTACGGCAGTTCCTTTTGCCCACGTCAAAGCAATTTTGTTGTCATGCTGAATACGACGGTTTTTAGCCATATTGTAGGCGAATAGGATCATCAGAAAAAATGGAATAGGCTCTGCCGCAGAAGCGATTGATCCGATCCATAACCAATACCCAGGAGTACCGATATAGAAAAAGTGGTGCCCGGTTCCTGCAAGACCTGAGATAAGCGTCATCGCAATAATCAAATAGAGCCATTTATCAATGTGCTCGCGGTCAACACCGGTCGTTTTAATTAGGACAAACGCCAAAAGAGCACCCAAGATAAGTTCCCATGTCCCTTCTACCCACAAGTGGACTACAAACCACCAGAAGAATTTATCCATTGCAAGATTTGTCGGTACGTAAAAGGCAAACAAAAAGAAAAATGCCAATCCAAAAAGACCCGTCAATAAAATAACCGAGATTGTCGTTTTACGCCCTTTGATTACCGTCATCGTCACATTTAAAATATACGATAGTACGACAACGACAATACCTACTTTCGTAAGCGTCGGCTGTTCCAAAAATTCACGCCCCATAGTCGGCCAAAAGCTGTTTGCCAGTGAGTCTGACAATGTTGCATACGGAACCAACAAATAACCCAAAATTGTAGCTACACCTGCCGCGGCAAAAACCCAAAACGTGATTTTTGCCAACATCGGGCTCCACAACTCTCGTTCACTCTCTTCCGGAATCAGGTAATACGTCGCACCCATAAATCCAAACAACAAAAGAACGATCAGCAAGTTCGTATGAACCATACGTAGCACATTGAACGGAATCGCTGGGAATAAAAAGTCACCATAAAGATACTGAACCCCCATACTAAGACCAAAAACAATCTCTCCGGCGAGAAGAATGAGTGCAAAAATAAAATATGGTTTTGCGACCATTTGAGACGAATATTTCATAGGCTCTCCTTATCCTTTAATGTTTGGCGGCCACTCTTGATTGTTGACACGTGATGTCCAAATCAAAAAGTCTGCGAGGTTAGTCACTTGTTCCGGTGTTAAATGAAACTGCGGCATTTTTCTTCTATTAGGTGTATCCATAGGCTGTGCTGCCATCCATCCTGCGAGATACGTCTTAAATGCTTCTTCATCTCCTCCGCCTAAACGTTGAAAGGCGTTTCCAAGTTCTGGTGCGTAATAGGCACCTTCTCCCATAATCGTATGGCAACCGACGCAGTTATTATTTTCCCATACTCTTTTTCCAAGAGCCACGGATTCCGTAATTTTGTCATCATGACTTAATTTTGGAACTTGCTTAACGGTATCAAAGGTAAGTCCTGTAAATACCAAAATGGCAAAAAGACCTCCGCCAAAGTAAATATTTCTGGCCATATTCTTAGTAATACGTTCAGTCATTTTAACCCCCATCATTTATTCTACCTATATGTAGTAATTGAAATAGTAGCTGAATATATTTAATTCTACCTTTAGATAGTAATTAAATACCCCGGAATTCAAGTTAATTCATCAAGTCATAACTTCGTGTTAAAATAACAACCATGAAACCATTTTTATTCTTATTTCTTCTTCTCAATCTTGTTACGTTCGGTATATTCGGTTTTGATAAATTACTTGCACGTTTAAATCGCAATCGCATCAGTGAAAAAACCCTCCTTGCCTTGGCAATAGCAGGAGGAAGCGTAGGCGCCCTCTTCGCTCAAAAACTGTTTCGTCATAAAACACGTAAATTCCAATATCGAATTTGGGTTATTTTACTTAGTCAGTTCGTTATTTTTGAAGCACTTTGGTATTTTTCTCCTATACTGCTCCAGAGCGCCAAACACTTATGGATACAATAGCAACCGGAATCACTAACTGCCTTGAAATATGGCTCCTTCGATCAAATAAACATTTTCGGATAAACTGACATGGAAAATCTCGGAATAAAGATCATCATTTTGACGCTATTTGGTCTATTCCTCTATCGTGAGATCATCCGTTCAGCCGCTTTGCATTCTGCTCAATCTGCTTCCGTTAAATCCAAAGCCAGTTTTATAAACCTTTTAATCGTTGGAAGCGTTGTGGTTCTTTTTGTCTATACAGGGATGCAAATCACGTTTATTGAAACGCGCGATCTTCGCCCATATGTTCCTAAACATTCAAATGACATTGTCACTCCCTTTGACAAAGGGAGTATTGAACTCAATGGAATGGTGATAAAAACCAATCTGGCCCATAAAGGTGAGCTCACTGCATTAGCCGACAGACTCACACAAGGATGCAATGGCAATGATGGATGCGAAGCTCAAAAACTGTTTGATTATGTCACCCATATCCCTTACAGAACGGACTATACCAGCCGCAATGCACTGGAAGTCATTCGAACCAACTGGGGTGATTGTGATGATAAAACAAATCTCTTTGCATCATTGCTCAATGAAAGAGGGATCGATTATCGATTTGTTTACGTCCGCCATCATGTCTTTGTCGTTGTTCATATTGACGATACATCCGAAATTCCCTTTCTCAATGCCAGACTTCGTATCAATGGCAAAGATTACTACTATGCCGAAACAACAGTCGATGGTAGCCGCATCGGCGAGTTCAATGGTCAGTTTCCCTATAGTTTTGAGGGTATTTATGATATTAAAAACGATAAAGAGGTGGACAGAAGAGAAGTCAGTTTTAGAATGGGATAAAAAAATTTGATAACTGCCCTATTCTCTACTAAATTCGTTACCAGTCACCCCCTTATTACAATACCAATTCTCTAAGATGTCATAAAATAATGTTAGAATATACCAATATCAACACCAAAGGCAGTTTATGAGCATCCATCCCAATGCCGGAAAACAAGTCCCTAAATCGGAACTGGTAAATGTTCCCCGTTTAATCACCGAGTACTACATGCAAAAGCCCAATGTCCATGACAAAGAGGAAAGAATCAGTTTCGGAACTTCCGGGCATCGCGGGTCGTCATTGTTGAACAGTTTCAATGAAATGCATATTTTGGCGGTCACTCAAGCGGTGTGTGATTATCGCGAACACGCAGGGATCCGAGGAATTTTATTTATGGGGATGGATACCCATCCTCTCTCCTACCCCGCACAGATGAGTGCATTGCAGGTTCTGAGTGCCAACGGAGTACAGGTTCGAATTGCCCAAGCAGGAGGCTATACACCGACACCGGTCATTTCCCATGCTATTTTGACCCATAATACTCAAGTGGGAGCGCCGCTGTGTGACGGGATTGTTATCACACCCTCGCACAATCCTCCGACGGACGGCGGATTCAAATACAATCCTCCGCATGGGGGTCCGGCGGACAGTGATGTTACCGATTGGATCGAATCACGCGCTAACGCCATTATGGAAAACGCAATGGCGGACGTCAAAAAATATCCTCTGGATGAGGCATTGAATGCTGACAATATCGTCGAATACGACTATATGACTCCTTACGTCGAAGACCTTCAAAATGTCGTTGATATGGAAGCGATCGCCAAATCCGGAATCCACATCGGGGCCGATGCGATGGGAGGGTCAGGAATGGCCTATTACACCGCGATTAAAGAGCGCTACGGACTGAATATGCAAGTCTTCAACAACACGCTCGACTCTACATTCTCATTTATGCATTGTGATAAAGACGGAAAAGTGCGTATGGACTGTTCGTCCCCGTATGCCATGGCGGGTCTGGTCGCGATGAAAGAGGATTTTGATATCGCATTCGGAAATGACACCGATTTTGACCGCCACGGGATCGTCACCAAAAGCATGGGGTTGATGAACCCGAACCACTATCTCAGTGTCGCGATCAACTATCTGGCTACGCATCGTCCGGAGTGGAAAAAAGATTTAGGGATCGGGAAAACATTGGTCAGCAGTTCGATGATCGATCGGGTTGCCGGCGCATTGGATAAAAAGGTGATCGAAGTTCCGGTCGGATTTAAGTGGTTTGTCGATGGACTCACCGAAGGAAAAATCTTTTTCGGAGGAGAAGAGAGCGCGGGTGCTAGCTTTTTACGTAAAGACGGAAGGGTCTGGAGTACCGATAAAGACGGGATCATCCTTGCCCTCCTCGCAGCAGAAATTCTTGCCGTTACCAAACGCGACCCCGGTGAACATTACCAAGAGTTGACGCAAAAGTTCGGAAATCCGATCTATTCGCGGATCGATGCACCTGCGGATGCCGCGCAGCGCGCCATCTTGAAAAAACTTTCTCCCGAAGATGTAAAAGAAAGCTATCTTGCCGGTGAACCGATCGAGATGATTCTGACCAAAGCTCCGGGCAACGGCGCTTCCATCGGCGGGCTCAAGGTTGTCACTCATAACGGATGGTTTGCCCTCCGTCCTTCCGGGACTGAGCCTATCTATAAAATCTATGCAGAAAGCTTCATCGGCCAGGATCATTTAAATACGATCCTCAATGAAGCACAGTCCATGGTAGCAAAACTGTTTTAACTGAATATTCCTTCGGGATTTTGAAAGGGTATCTATGAACATCAACACTCTTTTTGTCTCCTCCAGCCAAAATAATGCCGGGAGTATTATCATTACGATGGGACTGATGCAGCTACTAAAATCGAAAATCGATAAAGTGGCATTTTACAGACCGGTAGTCGAAGATGCACCCCTGCTCAATCATGATATACGGTTTATGATTGAGCATTTTTCTCTGGAACAGACGTATGAAGAGAGTTTCGGTATCAAAAAAAATCACTTTGAATCTCTCTTGGCGGAAGGGAAACAATCTGATGCCATAGAACTCATCATTGCCAATCTGGAACATCTAAAAAGCAAAAACGAATTTGTATTGATCGAGGGGATCGATCCTGCGATTCTTCCGTTCGGATTGGGATTCGAGTTCAATGTAGAATTGTCCAAAAATCTTGATTCGGATTTCATTTTGATCGTCAATGCAACAAACAAAAATGCCCAGGAAATTCTCAACGAGATTACGATTGATTTCGAAACGCTAAAAGAGCATGAAGTCCGATGTTTTATGAATGTGATCAACCGTATAGCGCCCAATGAGATTGATTACCTTCAAAACAACTCGCACCATCTCCCTGATCTGTATTTTATGCCCGAAGTCGATGAGCTCGATTGCATCACGATCAAAGATATTCACGACTATCTGGAGTGTGAGCTTCTTTTCGGGAAAAAAGAAGATCTAAACCGTATCGTAACAACCAAACTTATCGCGGCGATGAGCAGTGAACATTATCTCGAACGCCTTAGCGAAAAAGCTCTGATCGTCGTTCCCTCCGATCGTTCCGACATTATCACAGCAACGATATTAGGGCTTTACTCCAAAAATATACCCAATGTCGCAGGAATCATTCTCACAGGGAATCTGAAACTCTCCGGCTCGATTGAAAAACTTCTCAAGGGGCTCGATTCTTTTACCCTTCCGATATTGTCCACCGCATGGGACACCTATCAAAGCGTCGTCAAAATCAACGAGATCAAGGTGAAAATCTCACCCGATTCCAGCCCGAAAATCGCACTGGCGATGGGTCTGTTTTTTGATCATATCGATGCAGAATCACTTTTGAGCAAACTCAATGCGCCGACGCAACACTCCATGACACCGGCAATGTTTCAATACACCCTTTTTGAAAAAGCCAGAAACAATAAAAAAACGATTGTCCTCCCTGAAAGCGAAGATGAGCGCATCCTCCGCGCGTGTGAAATACTCCTGCGCCGCGGGGTTGCCAATATCATTTTACTGGGGGATCGAGAGGAGATACTCCATCGTTCCGGTGTATTGGGACTCGACCTGAGCGATGCTCAGATAATCGATCCGAATACCTCCGATCTGCGTGAAAGTTTTGCCGACGAGCTTTACCGTATCCGAAAATATAAAGGGATGCAGCAGCAAGCGGCGCATGATGCAATGTCTCACGGCACTTACTTCGGAACGATGCTCGTCTATAAGGGGCTGGCAGATGGAATGGTAAGCGGTGCAAGCCATACGACCGCCGATACGGTTCGTCCGGCCTTGCAGATCATAAAAACCGCACCCGGCATTTCCATCGTTTCCAGTGTCTTTTTCATGTGTTTGGAAACCCAGGTACTGGTCTATGGAGACTGTGCGGTCAATCAGAACCCTGATGAAAATGAACTCGCACAAATCGCCGTTTCATCTGCTAAAACGGCTCAAGCGTTCGGAATCGAACCGCGTGTCGCGATGCTGAGCTACTCCACAGGAGAAAGCGGAACCGGTGAAGATGTCGAAAAAGTCAAAGCCGCTACCCGTATTGCCAAAACAATCGACCCCTCGCTCCTCATCGAAGGACCGATCCAGTACGATGCAGCGATAGACAGCCATGTCGCCTCAATCAAACTCCCCCACTCCGATGTAGCCGGCAAAGCCACGGTCTTTATTTTTCCGGATCTCAATACGGGTAACAATACCTATAAAGCGGTCCAGCGCTCTTCCGGTGCCATCGCAATCGGTCCGGTATTGCAAGGGCTTAACAAACCGATCAATGACCTCAGCCGCGGATGCCTGGTGGAAGACATCGTCAATACCGTTGCAATCACGGCGATTCAAGCAGGTGCGCTGCAATGAAAGTACTGGTACTCAACAGCGGCAGTTCTTCTGTCAAATACGCGCTGTTCGACTCTCACAATCTCATCAAGTCCGCTTTGATCGAGCGGGTAGAAAATCATGATGAAACCATTGCCGGAATTCTCTCCCAAATAGGGACGATTGATGCCGTAGGCCACCGCGTCGTTCATGGAGGTGAGACCTATACCGATCCGGTCCGTATTGATGCTACGGTGATCCAAGCGATCGAAGATCTTATCCCGCTCGCACCCTTGCACAATAGAGCCAATCTGGCCGGGATCAAAGCAGTTCTGCGGCTTTTTCCCGATATCCCGCAGATTGCCGTTTTTGATACCTCGTTTCATCAAAGCATTCCCGACTACGCCTACCGATACGCATTGCCTGAAACGCTCTACACGCTCAATAAAATACGCCGCTACGGTTTTCATGGCATATCGCACCATTTCTTGCTCAAAGCTGCCGCAAAGTATCTAAAACGTCCGATTCACTCTCTGAACCTTATCACCTTTCATCTGGGTAACGGTGACAGCGTATGTGCAATCCAAAACGGCAAAAGTATCGATATTTCCATGGGGTTCACCCCTTTGGAAGGGCTTATCATGGGGACACGCAGCGGTGATATTGATCCGGAGATTGTCATTTATCTCGAACAGCACACACAAATGCGACCCGAAGAAATCGATACCTTGCTGAATAAAGAATCAGGGCTTAAAGGATTATGCGGCATGAGCGATATGCGAGACGTTGCCAAAGCGGCCCGTCACGGTGATGAAAAAGCGCAGCTTGCGATCAATATGTTCACGTATCATGCCAAAAAATATCTAGGGAGCTATTTTGCCGTATTAGGACGTGTGGATGGAATCATTTTCTCCGGAGGAATCGGGGAACACTCCGCTATGATCCGTGAAAAAATTCTGCACGGGCTCAATCATATGGGGATTGAAATCGATACTGCCAAAAATACACAAGAGAGTACGAAGACATTCGAAATTTCAACCCCGGATTCCAAGATCAAAGTTCTGGCGACCCATACCGACGAGGAGTTGGAAATCGCACTGGAAACGATGCGCATCATTACTCAGTAACCTATTCTTTGAATAGAATCCTGAGCAAATAGGTGTAATCAAGGGAGAATGCAAATGGATGCGTTGCTATGGGCTTGGGTACAACCGAAAGGGACTTTTTTATTGGCCCATATTGGCTGGTGGTTCCTTGCATGGTGGGCAGTGCTTTGGCTATTCGTATGGAAATTTGCAAAACCCATACTGAGACGTTTACACAAAATCATGCGATATTTCAGACATATTCATCTGCCTTTTCCGCGACTTGTTAACCTCTTAAAAATACGATTTGACTATCAACACTTAAGCGGACTCCCTTTAACCCTAGCCGCTACTGTTTTTCTCGCCGTTGCTTTGTTGCTCACAGGTGTTGTAGAGGATGTTGTTGAACAAGATTTTATCGTACAGTTTGATCATTGGATCGCCGCTTCGATGGTAGAGGCACATACCGAATCCGTCGTCTCTGTTTTCCATACAATCACCTTGCTCGGAACTCCCGCGATCATTGTACCGTTATGGATGATTGCCCTTATATTGCTGAGTGTCTTGGGAAATCGCTATTGGGCTTTTCCCTTGTTCATCAGCTTTATCGGCAGCATCAGTATGGCAACATTGGGCAAATACGGGTTTGCCCGTCCACGTCCTATGGAAGCGTTGTTTGTTATCCATTCTCCCTCTTTCCCGAGTGCGCATTCGACTCTTGCGATGTCATTTTATGCCGTATGCTTTTACCTATGGTGGCGTCGTACAACCGGTTGGAACGGACAGGTTTTGATTGCTTTTACAGGGATGAGTTTTGTATTGCTGCTCTCAGGCAGTCGGATTATTATCGGTGTACATTATGTCAGCGATGTTTTAGCCGGTTTACTATTGGGCAGTTTGTGGTTTATTATAGCGATTAGCCTCTATGAATGGATGAATCTAAAACACTATATACAGTTTAGGAGTGACCAATGAAAAATCAGCCGTTAAAACGAAAATTCGGGTTTGCCTGGCAGGGAATTCTCTTTGCGACACGGACAGAAGCCAACATGCGACGCCATTGGATCATGGCTGTCTTGGTTCTTCTGTTTTTTATCTGGTTACAGCCATCAGCACTGTGGTGGGCATTGATCATACTATGCATGGGGCTTGTAATTGCCGCTGAAATGGCCAATTCGGCGATAGAAGTACTGATTGATCATATGCATCCCGAACTTCATCCGCAGATCGGACGGACGAAAGACATGCTTGCGGGTATGGTCTTAATACTCTGTGTGTCCGCCGGTGCCGTAGGTATCTTGGCGGTTTTATCAACACTCAAAATTTTCGTCTAGTCACTCTCTCCTTCTCGTCCAAACGCTTAGTCCAAAAGACGAAGCTTACTGCTGCAGGCAGCCTTATGCTGTTTTCGCGTATCCCCACATCTTGATGATAAAAGCTCTGAATTCATTGCTATATCTAAGCTATTTTCATTCTATATACTTTTCTCACGATAAGCTTGAAAAAGGATAACCATGACGACTAAATTAAAAATTGACGGCACAACGTATGAAGTCACCGTTGATGATAAAACACCTCTATTATGGGTGCTCAGAGATCACTTAAACCTGACCGGAACCAAATATGGATGCGGTGTCGCACAATGCGGGGCATGTACTGTTTTGGTAGGCGGAAAAGCGGTAAGAAGCTGTGCAACGTTTTTAGATGAGATCGGCGACAAAGAGATCATGACCATCGCCAATACAACCGACCCCCTTCTTAAAAAAGTACAAGAAGCATGGGTTGAAGAAGATGTCCCACAATGCGGCTACTGCCAATCAGGACAGATCATGAATGCGACAGGGCTGCTCAAAGCCAACAGTAACCCTACCGAAGAAGAGATCATCGCCGAGATGAATGGCAATATTTGCCGATGCGGTACCTATAACCGTATCAAAAATGCGATTAAAAAAATAAATGCAGGAGCTTAACCATGGGACTCTCACGAAGAACTTTTCTTAAAAACACCACACTGGCTACGAGCGCTTTTATCATAGGGTTTTATTTACCCTCTACAGCACGCGCATCGGAGGATTCAAAAGATATTATCGCACTACAGCCCAATGCATTTATCCAAATTGATCCGGATAATACCATCACCTTTTTAATGGGACAGGCAGAGATGGGTCAGGGAACCTACACGGCCATGGCTATGTCCATCGCCGATGAACTGGACGCGGATTGGGATGCCGTCCATTTCAAAGCATCTGAGGTCAAACCGATCTATAACTCCGTCTTCGGGCCATTTATGTTGACAGCCGGTTCGACTTCCATGAGTACAAAACATCTTGAAATGCGCAAAATCGGTGCCGCAGTCAATGCAATGCTAAAAACTGCCGCCGCACAAAGATGGAATACAGATATCTCCAATGTCAAAACGGCTAAAGCACATGCCATGAACGTCCAAACAGGCGAAAAATTCACCTATGGGGAGTTGGTATCGGATATCCAGACGATGAACGTACCTGAAAACCCAAAATTAAAAGATTTAAAAGAGTGTACGCTGATCGGAAAACCTACAAAAAGACATCATTCGGAAGCCTGGGCCAAAGTAACAGGAAAAGCAGAATACGGTGTCGATGTACGTATGGACAACCTCAAATACGCAGCAATCTTGCATCCAGCCGTTTTCGGATCCAAAATCGTCAGTTTTGATCCATCAGAAGCCTTAAAACGAAACGGAATTCTCAAAATCAAACAAATTCCCGGTGGAATTGCCGTCATAGCAGACCATTGGTTTCAGGCAAAAGAGGCATTAAACTCTATCAATGTTGTATGGGACAAAGGTGCATTCGCCAATGTCAGCACGGCAGACTTGCAAAAAGAATACGGTGATTTATTGAAAAAACCGGGTGCTTCAATGCGTAAAGACGGAAATACCGACAAAGCGTTCAAAGAAGCGCACTCTATCATCTCCGCTGAGTATGAGTTCCCGTTTCTGGCCCATGCCCCTATGGAACCGCTCAACTGTACGATCCATCATACGGGTGATAGTGCCAAAATGTGGACCGGAGGACAAATGCAAACCACCTATCGTGATGATTGTGCCAATATCCTGGGGATCAAACCGGAATCCGTTGAGTATCACAATACTTTTCTCGGCGGAGGTTTCGGACGCCGTGGTGCGGCTAATTCCGACTATATCAACGATGCAGTCTACACCGCAAAAGATGAGCCATGGCCGATCATGACTCTATGGACACGAGAGGACGATATCCGTATGGGGAACTATCGTCCTATGTATAAAAATAAAGCCCGACTGGCACTTAATAAATTCGGAGATATCACAGCTTTCGAAGCCAAAGTCGTCGGACAACCGGTTGTCAAAGACACGATACTCGGATTTTTATTTAAAGACGGCGTAGACTGGGCACAATGGGACGGCCTGACCGATCATCCTTACAGCATTATGAATCATGACATGCAGTCACATTCACCGAGTTCTCCGATTCCTGCCCTATGGTGGCGTTCGGTCGGACATACTCAAACCGCACCTATGGTAGAAGGTATTGTCGACGAAGCGGCACATAAAGCAGGAGTAGACCCGATCGCCTACAGAATCAGTATGCTGGATGATTTGCGATGCATCAAACTGTTAGTTGATGTCAAAAGAATTTCCGATTGGGGAAATCGCAAAAAAGAGAAAAATGTCGGTTACGGCGTCGCACTCGTCAAATCATTCGGAAGTATTGTGGCACAAGTGGCAAAAGTCAGAGTTTCCAAAAACGATTTTAAAGTAGAAAAAGTATGGTGCAGCGTCGATTGCGGCTTTGCCGTTAATCCGCTCAATGTTGAGAATCAGATGATCAGCGGGATCAACTTCGGTCTTGCACCGACAAAATACAGTGAAATTACGATTCAAAACGGTGAAGCGGTACAAAATAATTTCTATGATTATCAGGTTACACGAATTTCCGATGCTCCGGATATCCAAGTCAGTATCGTCAATTCAGGTGAAAAAATCGGCGGTATAGGCGAGACGGCAGTTCCTCCTATCTTTCCGGCAGTCGCTAACGCCATTTTTGATGCGACCGGAAAACGATACCATTCACTGCCGATCAAAATAAGTTAGGTTTACCATGTTCGCTCATAAAGATTTTATCCATTTTATACAACAAGCGAAAAGCGAAAGAAAAGATATCGTCTGTATCAACGTTTTGGATACGGAAGGTTCCGTTTATCGTAAAAGCGGTGCGACGATGCTGGTGAATTCCGACGGAAAATTCATCGGTGTTGTCAGCGGAGGATGTTTTGAAGAAGATATTGTCCATTGTGCCAAAGATATCCTCTCTAAACATGAAGGAAAATATGTCGTCCATGATTTGCGGATGAAAGATGACACCCTGGACAGTTGGGGCAAAGGGGTCGGATGCAACGGTCTTATCAAACTGTGGATGGAGCCGTTTTATTACCAGGATAACTACGGGGCAATCGGTATCGCACTTGATTTTGCATTATCCGGGATCAAAAAAACACTGATACGTTCAACAGAGATACATGGATTTTATGGATTTTCGTCAGAAGAAAAACAAGAAGATATCGTGTTCGATGAAGAATCGAACCCCCAACTCATTTATCAAAAGATTCATTCTCCCTATCGGTTATTGATCTTAGGAGCCGGACCGGGCAGTGAGCCGTTGCTCTCGATCGCCAATACACTCGGTTGGCAAACCGCCATCTGCGATACGCGAGCATCCAATCTTGCACATGTACACTCGGCCGATGAAACCCATTTGCTCGATAACTGCGAAGACGTTGCAGAAGTCTTAGAACGCCATTTCGACGCCGCTGTCGTTATGAGTCATAATTTTTCCAGTGATGCCGTCTATTTGAGCGCATTATTGGATTCAGAGGTCTCCTATATCGGTATGATGGGTCCTCAAAAAAGAACGAAAAGCATCATCAGCTCTTTCAGTCAATTCAGTGAGACTGTTTTCATGGATCCGAGACTGCATAACCCTATCGGATTGGATTTGGGAGGAGAGTCACCGGAATCGATCGCCTTGTCCATCTGCGCAGAAATAGAGGCAAATCGAAACCGAGCCACACCGATGTCGCTTCGGGAGAAAAAAAAGGTGGCGATTCATGCCAACTAGCCATCAGCTCAATATTCTGGTTATGGCTGCCGGAACATCGAGCCGTTTAGGCCAGCCTAAGCAGCTTTTAGAGTTAAACGGTCATACACTTTTGTGGCATGCAGCAACTCAGGCTTTGGAACTCACACCCCATGTTACGGTCGTTTTAGGGCATCAAAGTGATCAATGCCGTGACTCAATCAAAGATTTACCGCTCAAAACAGTCGTTAATGCGAATTATAAAGAAGGGTTGGGAAACTCTATTGCGTATGGAGTATCGACATTGGATGAGTCCAATTGCGTTTTAATCATGCTCTGCGACCAGCCGTTGATTCCGCAATCACACTATGAAGCATTGATCCAGACATCCAAAGAAAATCCCGAATTGATCATAGCTTCGCACTATGGTAAAAAATCCGGTGTTCCCGCAGTTTTTCCTAAGCAGTATCTCCCCTCTCTCCTAAAATTGCAGGGGGACAAAGGAGCCAAAGTCTTGCTGGAAACCAACATCTATCAATACATTCCACTCACTCACAATTATTCAAAAGATATCGATACCCATGAGGATTGGGAAGCGGTCGTAACGCTCTATTCGTATCATATCTGAGAGGTAGAGCCAATATCCCCCCTCCTCCCGATCCCGGATTATTTTGGTCGCTCGACCATATAACCGATCGATCGGATATTGATGATCATATCTTCTTTTAAAACATTTTTGATTCTGTTGAGTTCCGCTCTGATGGTGGCATTATCGATCATATCATCGTTCCATACATAATCTCTGAACATATCATAGGTGACGATTCTGCTTCGGTGCTGCGATAAAAGCTCTATAATCTGCAATTGTCTTTTCGGGAGGATATGGGGTTCGTTGTTGAACAAAAGTGTCATCGTCTCACTATCAAAGCTATACGATTTTGAGAGCCTTTTATGTGCTTGCGGAACTTGTCTGGATTGCAATATTTTATCGATTCTGAGGCTCAACTCTTTTAGATGGAACGGTTTTTTTAAATAATCGTAGCACCCTAAATTAAAGGCTCTTGAAATCTCTTCAATATCAATGAGCGCTGAGATAAAGATCGTCGGAATCTGTATTTTCTCATTATGGGTCGTCTCTAACAGTGTCAATCCATCCATTCCGGGGACATTGATATCTAAGAGCAGCAGGTCATAATTGGTGTCATGAATCATCTGCAAACCCTGAGTCCCGTCTTTCACCAACTCTACAACATGTCCTGTCGCCTGAATGTATTTCGATATCGCCTCACCCAGCATAATATCGTCTTCGACTAATAAGATTTTCAAAGGTACGCCTCCTTGAATTCATAGGTAAAAGAGGTCTCTTCTTTCGTTGAACTTAACTGAAAAGCGACATCTTCATTGTTACAAATCTCTTTTACAAGATTGAGTCCCAGCCCAAATCCCTCTTGCTGAGAGCTCTCCCTGTAAAACTGTTCAAAAATTTTATTGGGATTTTCGATCTCGGAAGATTTGCTTTTAAAGATGACTTTGCACGTACTCTTATCATGTACGATCACGATATAGATGGGCTCATTCTCTTTGGTATATTTAATCGCATTGGTCAGATTGTTATCGATGATCCGTTGAAGCTGGGACTCATTGAAATAGATCAAGAACTCTTCTTCCTGACTCGTAAAGATAAAACTGACATTCGCTTTTTTGGCCACAATATTGAAAAATTCAACCCGGCTGCGAACATAATCCACTAAATCAATCGTATGTTTAGGGTATTCGATCGTTTTATTGATGAGTAAATAGGACAAATCATCATAAATCGTACAGACATTTTTCATCGCAGCTTCAATATTGCAAAGGTACGGGTTTTTTCCGTGTTCCACCTCGTAAAGCTCGATATTCCCCATAATGATACTCAGAGGCGTATTGGTTTCATGAACCGCATATTTAATAAACAAATCTTGCGATTTTAAGAGACTTTGGGAATAGTGCTGTTCTTCTTCTAGCCGCTTTTTTTGCTGTTCATAATCGTCTGCCGACTGTGCGATTAGATGGGCAAGCGCACCGACGGTAATCGCATAATCGTCTTTTTCCAGTGAGCTGTCTTTCGCCTTATTTTCAATGGCAGCACATTCTATGCAGTCGGATTCACACAAGCCGATAACAGTAAACGTCTGGTTAAGAAGCTCATTATGCCCATCATGATGGTAAAACTCGGCATAGCTGAAAAATCCTGCTGTCGGTGCGTTTTTAACAAACGGTTCCATCTCGATATTGATGAGACTCGGCATGTATCTTCTTCGTGCCATACACGAATAGACAAAATAGCTTTGCATATTTTTACAAGGTGCCTGATACGAATTGTCGAAGGATTGCTGAATGATGAGTTCTGCGTTTCCGAATCCCAACCGTACTTTATCGCCGACATTGAGATTTCCGGCAAAACTCATACTGCCGTCATCATGTTTGGCGATAACAGCGCGTGCGACTTTAAACCCGTTTTTATCCATAATCAGCGGAAATTCTATCCCTGTTTTCGGAAGAGCCTTGGCCACTTCGCCACCGAGATATTTTTCATAAAAATCGACAGCCGGCATACCGGAAATTTTATAAACGCGATTGGCTCTGATCTCATCGATTGTATGTTCGATTCCGATGGGAGACCAGTCGAATTTATAGCTGTTATAGACACTCAGCTTATCCGAATTCAGTGCAACGCCGACAGCACCGTGTTCGAGCATCGTTTCATTTTCACAGATATACGTTTGAGTAAATTGTCCGTTATCTCCGGCCATGCCGCCGCAGACCATCACCTGATTGTCGACGGATTCGATACCTTTTAAAAACGCTTCTCCGTTGCTGGTAGAACCGTCGGTAAAAAGTATCAGCAGCTTTGTATCCGGTTTAACCAATTTTTTTGCAAGATCGACTCCGTTTTGAAAACAGTCAATCCCGTCCACCGAAGCACTGGTGATTTCGGTCTTGGTAAAAACAGAAACAGAAATAATCGTAGAGTGGGTCAAGATATGGGTGTTGTTGATCTCCCCATCCGTAGTCGTGCCGATGATAATACTATGCGGGAGCTTTTTTTTAATGAATGCTGAGGATTCCTGAAGGGTCTCTTTTCCGTTACCGCAAAATATTTGCACTAAAATTTTGCGGTGATTTTCATACTCATCCAACCATTGCTGCTGTGCTAAATCTTTATACTCAAATGTGCGTGTTATCATGTATCTATTCTATCAAAAATATTAATAAATTATAGACATTCCTGACGATTTTAGTATAAATTATTGATATACTTTATCGCAAATAATCTATTTGAACTTTTTATAACTTTCAGAGGGATTTTTGTGTAATATTTTTCAAAAATTGCACGATCAGACGTACTCCGGCACCACTTGCTCCATAAGGGTTATACCCCCACGCTTTTTGACTATAAGCCGGCCCCGCCATATCAAAATGGAGCCATTTTTTCTTGTTTTCGTCTTTGATAAATCGGTCTAAAAAAAGGCTGGCGGTGATCGCACCGCCATTGCGTGTAGAAGCGGTGTTCACCATATCCGCGATCTCGCTGTCGAGCTCATGTTCGAAGTATCGGTTGTACGGTAAAAATCCGACCAGTTCGCCGCTTTGCGATGCCGCCGTATTGATTTTCTCCTTGAGTGTATCATTATGTCCCATGACCGCTATCGTTTGTCCGCCCAAGGCAACAATAGAGGCTCCCGTCAACGTGGCAAAATCGAAAATATAATCGAAATCCTCAATCTCATCCTGAGCATAACACAAACAATCTGCCAAAACCAGCCGCCCTTCGGCATCGGTATTTTTTACTTCGATAGTCATACCGTTTTTAGCCCGTAGTACATCGTCAGGTTTATAGGCATTCCCCCCGATCATGTTCTCTACCGCACCGATAATTCCATGGACTTCGCACTCTAACCCCAGCGCCTTTAAAGTACACATGACACCCAGCACTGCACTTCCGCCTGCTTTATCACACTTCATAGAGACCATCGAGTCCGACGATTTAAGACTTAACCCTCCGCTGTCATAAGTAAGCCCTTTGCCTAAAAGGACGATTTTGACCTTTGGATGTTCGGAGCGGTACGTGAGGTGAATGAGTTGGGATTCATGTACCGATGCTCTCCCCACACTCAGCAGTGCATGCATCCCCATCTCTTGCATTAAGTGCTCACCGAGAATCTTGCATTCCAGACCGTCTCTCTTTGCAAAATACTTGGCATCAAGTGCCATGATATAGGGGTAATAGTCCTGCGGTGGCGTATTAACAATATCTCGGACAAGATTGACATTTCGGCATATCATATCCACCTCATGAAGGATCTCTTCAAGATGATGTTTGGTATGCATACTGCCGCTGTAGTCTATAAACAGTTTTCGCTCTTGATGTTTTTGGGACTCATGTTTGTACTGACTGAAATAGTAATCGCCTAGTATCAGCCCTTCGGCTAACGCTGCAACATCGAGTTGGTCTTGATACTGTTCGAGTGCTATAAAAAGCGTCATAAAACTGCTTTTTTGTATGGATTGGATCGCTTTTGCCGCACTTATTTTGAGATCTTCTGAACACAGTGAGCGACTCGCCACATACAAGATATTGTGATGTACATCCAAATAGGTCGTCCCCTCTTTGAGGTTAAATCCGGCTTTTTCCAGCATTTTAAAGAGTTTTGAATTCGCTGGCATATGCGTAACGAAGGAAAGCTCTAAGCTCTCTTTCGGCGGTTTGTTGGAAAGTGCTATTTGCATGATGTTGCCGATCTGTTTGCGATAATATTCATCGAATTGATTTTGTTCCGATAAAGCGGTTGATGATCGGAGGTGAGGCTCTCCTCTACTTTGGAGGTCACCACATGGTGAAAACCGGATTTGCTGCAAACCGGATCCGCTTCACGCATATCTTTGGTCAGGGCATACGCCTGACATCGGCATCCGCCGAAATCTTTTTCCTTCTCATCACAGGTTCGGCACGGCTCCTTCATCCACGAATCACCGCGAAAAAAGTTAAAAGCCTCCGAATCGTTCCAAATTTCTTCGACCGAATACTCTTTGACGTTTGGGAAAGTGAGAGGAAGGGTATTGGCCGTGTTGCACGGAAGTGCCATTCCATCCGGATTAATGGTGAGAAAAGTCGAACCCCATCCGTTCATACAGGCCTTAGGACGTGTGGCAAAATAATCCGGTACGACAAAAAAGACTTTCATATCTTTTCGGTTTTCTCGGTAGTGGTTCGTAACGGCTTTAGCCTCATCCAACTGCTCTCTCGTCGGAAGGAGTGCATTGATGTTTTCAAGTGCCCATCCGTAATACTGGATATTAGCAATCTCCAGATAATTTGCCCCCAACCGCTCCGCCATCTCGATAATATCTCCGATTTGATGGATGTTCTGACGTGTGATACAGGTGTTAACGATCAACTGAAGACCGTTATCTTTGCACGCTTTTGCAAAGGCCATTTTATCTTTGAAAGCGGTTTTATTATTCGTAATAAGAGTCGTAGTGTGTTCATCGGACGACTGGATACCCAGCTGTACCGTTTTTAGCCCTGCCGCTTTGAGCTTGGGGACGATAGCGATATCGGCTCCGACACCGGATGTAATCAGATTCGTATAAAACTTCAGATCATTGGCTTTTTTGACAATTTCGAGGAGATCTTTATTCAGCAGGGGCTCTCCGCCGGAAATACCGAGCTGTACGGCACCCATGGCACGGGCTTCCTCCATGACTCTGAACCAGTCCTTTTTGGACATCGCATCTTTCGTATTGGCAAAATCGAGCTGATTGTAGCAATACGTACACTCTAGCGGGCATTTGTGGGTCAGTTCCAACAGTATCCATAACGGCGGTTTGGGTGTTTTTGCATCAGGCTTCATGATAAACGATCCAATCGCGGGAGACTGCTTCATCAAGAAATTCAACGATGTCCGCTGCAATGGAGTCATTCGAAAATTTCTGTGTCAATTCACCGATAATGTCCTCACAGGATTTTGTTCCGTCGCATAAACTCATGATCTCCCCCGCTGAGAAGCTCAACTGTACCATCCCCTCCGGATAGAGCAACACATAGCAGTTTTGTTTCTCTTCGTACTGGAGTTGAAAGTGATCATTCACTGCAAGAAATTTTTCGCGTTGCATGACAATCCTTAATATTAAAATACGGCGGTCTTTTAAGCTCATACGCCAAATAAAGGGCATCCACCATCGTCCACAAAATATCCAGTTTGAACTGCAGTATAGAGAACGCTTTTTCCTGAAGTTCAACGGTATTGAACTCTTCGAGCGTCAGTGCCAATCCGTGCTGTACATCACGTCGTGCTTCGGTGAGTCTTTTTTGAAAATAGCGCAGGCCGTTTTGATCGATCCAGGGATAGTTTTTTGGCCACGTGTCTAGACGCTGCTGATGGATTTCCGGTGCAAACATCTCGGTCAATGAAGACATTGCCGCCTCTTTCCATGGAGCATGTTTGGCAAAGTTGACATACGCATCGACAGCAAATCGGACAGAAGGCAAAACATATTTGTGACTGAGAAGGTCCTCTTTATCCAACCCTACGGCAGTACCGAGATCAAGCCATGCTTCGATTCCGCCCCCTACACTGTCATGATCGTTAATACGGTCGATCCACTTGCGTCTGTCTTCAATCGGAGGATTATTGGACATAATTGCCGCATCTTTGATCGGGATCATGGTTTGATAATAAAACCGGTTTGCAACCCATCCTTGAATCTCTTCTTTGGTACATTTGCCCTCATACATTCGCACGTGGAAAGGATGGTAGATATGGTACATGCTCCCCATTGCTCTTAGCGCTTCTTCAAATTCTTTTTTGCTGAGTAGACTCTTCATTTTTTCCCTTTAGTTTAATTTGCACGTGGTATTAAATCTCGATATGCATGCCGTCATAGGAGATCTCAATGTTGTGGCGTATCAGCTCACGGTATTCTTGGGTTGTTTCATCCAATATCGGATTGGTATTATTGATATGAATTAATATCTTTCTCGGTTTTTCCAGTGTATCTAACGTCTCAATAAGCCCTCCTTCCCCGCTTAAGGGGACATGGCCCATATCCGTCCCGAGTTTGCTAGAGAAGCCGTTTTGAATCATTTCATCATTCGTCCAGAGAGTTCCGTCAACCAATAAGACATCAGCGATACGCATCTCATCAATGATTGCCTGTTGCAGCACACCGAGTCCCGGAAGATAAAAAAGACGTTTTCCGGTTTGTTTGTTGATCACAACCATCCCGATGTTGTCCCCTGCTCTGGGCTTATCCCGATATTTGGAATACGGAGGAGCATTCGAGATCAGCGGAACCGCTTTGAAGCTATAGTTTGGCATTACAGGGATCTCAAAGCTCGTCCCGTCCGTCGCCACCTCATGATAATGAGTCCCGCCGCCGTCCCAATGAGTGAGCATCGTGAAAAGTGGGAATGAAGTATTGAGTTCTTCATGCACCTCTTTGGTACAATAGACTTCGTGCGGACACCCTTCTCTAAGCATCAAAAGTCCCGTTGTATGATCAATCTGGGCATCGATAAAAACGATCGCTTTGATCTTGGTTTCTCTGCGCTGCTGAGGGTGTAAAAACGGCGAATTATGGATTTGTTCCAAAATATCCGGCGAGGTATTGAACAGCACCCAGTTCTCTCCGTCTTCACTTATCGTTATCGAAGATTGTGTTCGACGTCTAATAGATGGTTTTCCCGCACGATACCCTTTGCAATTGTCACAATTGCAGTTAAATTGGGGGAGTCCTCCACCGGCGCTGGAACCTAAAATCTTAATTTTCACATCCGATCCTTTGCTATTATTAACTGAAACTATGCGACATAATCTCAATTCATACTAGAAACACCCAACGCATTTGACGTTGAGTGCACTTAGAGCTACTACGATTACTCGTGGCAGATGTACATGGTTACTTCAAAACCGAAGCGGTTATCCGTAAATGACGGTTTTTCCCATTTCATTGTAAACTCCTTTATTTATTTTTATGTAATTTGAAGACGTGAACCATTCCGCCTTGTGAAATGTGTTTGATTGATTTCGCAACTTCTCCACCCCACAATGGTACGGCTCCGCCCCATCCAGATACTACAGCAACGTATTGTTCGCCGTCTTGTTCCCAAGTGATCGGTGACCCGACGATTCCTGAACCCACTTGGAATGAGTAAAGCACTTTACCTGTTTCGTCATCGAGACCGAGAAGTTCACCCTCCGGTGTACCGGTAAAGACGACACCGCCCGCAGTTGCGAGTACTCCACCCCATAATGGTGCAACATTTTCATGTTTCCATTTGATTTTTCCGGTTTTAGGATCGATCGCTTTGAGTGCACCAATATGATCTTCATGTACAGGTTTGATCGTGAAACCGGCACCCATATATGCGGCACCTTTTTTGTAAGTAACCGGTTGATTCCACATATCCATACCCCATTCGTTCGCAGGGACATAGAAAAGTCCTGTACGTTGAGAGTACGCCATCGGATTCCAGTTTTTACCGCCTAGGAATGACGGAACGGTAAAGACCGTTTTTCCTTTTTCGCCGTTTACAGGTTCACCTGGACGGTTTTCAGGATTTACGATCGGTTTCCCGTCTTTATCAATCCCTTTTGCCCATGTAATGCCATCAACAAATGGAGAAGCACTGATGAATTTACCGTTTTCACGGTTGAGAACGTAGAAGAAACCGTTTTTGTCGGCAGTTGCACCGGCTTTGACTGTTTTTCCGGAAGCATCTTTGTAGTCAAACAATACAAGTTCTGACATACCGTCAAAATCCCATCCGTCATTCGGAGTGGTTTGGTAATACCAGACGATTTTACCGGTATCAGGGTTGATTGCCATTCTGCACGCAGAATACAGGTTGTTTCCGGCACGTTCATGAGAATTCCACGGAGATGGATTTCCTGTCGGTACATAGATAAGATCCGTGTCAGGATCGTATGTTACGCCGTTCCATGGTGCGGCACCGCCGTGTTGCCACTGATCGCCTTCCCAAGTTGCGTTTAAGGTTCCGCTGATACCATTTTCTTTACCGTTAAGGTATCCCATGTGTCCTTCAACCGTTGGTCTGCTCCACACAATCTCTCCGGTTTTTGGATCACGGGCTTCAACTTTACCGACAATACCGAATTCCCCACCCGATACACCGGTTACAACAAGACCTTTAACGATCAACGGTGCTGCCGTAAATGAATAGCCGTCTTTATAATCTGCAATGGTTTTTTTCCATACTACTTTTCCTGTAGCTCGATCAAGTGCCACAAGTTTAGCGTCAAGCGTACCGAAAATAACGAGGTTGTCGATCAATGCCGCCCCTCTGTTGATAACGTCACAGCACGGCAAAATATTATCCGGAAGTTTTGCTTCGTAATTCCAGATTTCCCGTCCCGTTGCGATATCCAGAGCGTATAAACGCGAATACGATCCCGTCACATACATAACACCGTCTTTAACCAACGGTTGAGACTCCTGCCCGCGCATTTTTTCACCGCCGAAGCTGAAATTCCATACCGGAACAAGATCTTTAATGCTTTTTTTATTGATTTGTTTCAACGTTGAGTAACGTTGTCCCTTTTGTCCTAAACCGTACGTTACAACATCCCCTACAGTTTTATCATCGTTGAGAATATCATTATATGTTACCGGTTCAAATGAAGCTTTCACCCCACCTTTATTCGCAAGACCTGTGCCTTGAGCAGCACAACCAATAAGAAAGGCAGCAAGTGTCACTGCTATCTTTGAAGTTAGCATTTTACTCTTTGTCATTCTTTCTCCTTCAATTTTAATTTAGCAACAAATTTGGGAAAATCTGTCATTGCCAAAAGTATACATAAGAAAAATAGCCTGAATTTAGCGATGTAAAATTTCAACTTTTTTTCAAAATCTTTTTTGACTTATACCCCATAAATGCGAGGCTCAACGCCACAATAAAATAGAAAAATATAATATAAAAGGCCGATGGATCGAATTTTAAATAGAGTGTAAAGCGGATGGATTCAACAATATACGTAAAAGGGTTAAATGTACACACGGTGTATAAGAAAAGTGAAGAGTCTTTTATCTTCCATAATGGATAAAGTGCAGAGCTCAAAAAGAACATCGGGAAAATAACAAAGTTCATGATAGCCGCAAAATTTTCCAGTTGTTTTATCACGGATGATATAAAGAGAGCGAATGCATTGAGGATAATCGATGTAAATAAAATAACCGGTATCGCAAGCAAAATACCGGCGACACTTAACTCCACTCCATACAAATAAGCGACGATCAAAAAAGTCACTGCCTGTATTGTGGAGACGATAGCCGTAGCGAACATTTTACAAAACAGCAAAAAATTCCGATTTATATAAGACGTCAGTAATATTTTCATACTTCCCATCTCTTTATCAATAATCATGGTGAGAGAGCTTTGCATTCCATTGAAAAGCAAGATCATCCCTACCAGACCCGGAACGATATACGTTTCATACGTTATGTAAGATTCATAGGGAGGGGTAATTGCCAAACCGAGTGCAGAAGTAAAACCGGCCGAAAAGATAAAAAGCCATAACAAAGGTCGAACAAGTGCCGAAAAAAATCGGCTTTTTTCTTTTAAAAAGCGTAATAGCTCTTTGTAAATGATCCCTTTGGCACAATATACATATTTACGCATCGGGATACTCCCTTGTCAAATATCTGAATGTTTGAGTCAAATCCGTTTGCTGGTGCTCGGCGATAATCGTCTCTGCCGTTCCTGTTGCGAGGATTTCCCCTTTGTGGATGATCGCGAGACTGTCGCTCTTTTGCACCTCATCAAACAGATGGGTAATCCATAGAACGGAGATATCGCCCTTTTGAACTTTTCGGCGTAAATAATCCAGAATATCAAAGCGGCTTTTTAAATCCAGCCCCACCGTTGCTTCATCCAATAAAAGCAGTTTTGGCTTATTGATGAGTGAGCGTACGATTTCAATCCGTCGTCTGTGCCCGCCGTTTAATTTTTGGACCTTTGTGTCCAATTTTTCATCCAGTTCCAGATTCGTCAGCTCTTCTTTGATGGTGTCAATCGTCTCTTTAAAACTCAACCCTTTCAATGCGCCGTAATAATAAAGATTCTGTCGCACGGTCAAATCCAGATCCAGTGTCGGTTCCTGAAAAACGATACCGATATCTTTAAGTGCTTTAGTGTAATTTTGTATTGAATATCCATTGATCTTTATCGATCCGGATTGAAGGCTCAAAAGTCGGGTTAGAAGAGAAAATATGGTTGATTTACCGGCACCGTTCAGACCCAAAAGGACAAAGAATGAGGCTTCTTCGATGGAAAAGGAAACATTGTCAAGTACCATTGCTTTATCGTATTTGTGCGAAACGTTTTCGAGCTCTAAAATTGTTTTCATGTTAATTTGTCGGAATAACCGCTACACCCCAAGGATAACGGCCCACTTTGATACTTTTAAGTACTTTCAGGTCATTTACATCAATGACGGAGACATCCCCGCTAATCCCATTGGTCGTATAGAGTTGACGTTCATTCTCCGCAAAGGCCATTTGCCAAACGCGTTTGCCGACCAAGAGATATTTAATGACTTTATAGGTTTTGGTATCAATAATGGCGACATGGTTTGCAGGCCCAAGGGCGACAAAAGCGTATTTGCCATCACTGGTAAGTCGGATACCGACGGGCTGAATCTGATCTTTAAAAATGCCCGGAATGGCAAAGCCTATTCTGGCAATACTTTTTTTTGTAGCGGTATCGACGACCATAACCGTCCCCCCTATCTCTGAAGAAGCCCAAACTTTGTCGCCGTTTTTACTGAACTGTATATACCGCGGTCTTTGGTCGACGAGCGTTGTGTGAATGATTTTTTTGGTTTTAGTATCGATCCAGTGGAGAAAATTGGAGGTTTCCGTTGTTGCGATAGCGAGTTTGCCATCAGGGCTCACGGCCATACCTTCAGGCTCCAATCCGACTTGAATCTGTTTTAACACCGTTCTTTTTTGCGTATCGACAACTGTGACCATTGCATTGTTTTCATTGGCGATATAAAGCTCCTTACCCTCAGGATGCAAGGCAAACTGTTCCGGATCTTCTCCGGATGGAAGGTTCGCGATGACCTTCTTACTTTTTAAATCCAGAATTTGTACCGTATCGTCATCACTGGCACATACATACAGTTGTGTGTTGGACTTATCCAGGACGATACCTCGAGGTCTCTGCCCTACACGTATCGTATCAATGATTTTTTGGGTTTTTGAGTCAATAACAGAAATAGTATTGTCTTTTTCATTCGATATAAAAACCGTATCGGCTTGGACCAAAGTGCCAAGCAATAACATCACAGAAAGTGCTGTTCGTTTCATAAAAATCCCTTATGGGTGAGCTGAAAAAATTATACAAAAAGTAAATAGCTCGAAAATAGCTATATACACGCTATTTACTTTTCCTATAATTGTCAGGACACCATTTATACGAGGGATACGATGCAAACTCTATGTCGAATACTGATAACAACACTCCTCTGTACCATTTCGCTCAGTGCTTCAGATCTATCAGTAAAAATACTTTATTTAGACCAAAAGGTAAAACACCCTCCGGTTCTCTCAAACGTTATGGAAAAACCGGATAATTTGGGCTTGGAAGGGGCCAAGATAGCCGTAGAAGACAGCGAAAAAACAGCCCGATTCATGAATCAGCACTATGCATTGCAAACGGAAGTTTCGGGAGATGAAACAGTTCTGCTAAAAGCTTTTGAACAGTATGTGGACCAAGGGGGAGCGTATGTTATTTTAAACGTTCAGTATCCCCTTTTCGTGAAACTTCTCGCTAACCCGAAAAGCCAAAAGGTTTTGATGATCAACGCCGGGTTGAGCAATCCTCGCCTGCGAATGTTCTACTGCAATCCGAACCTTTTACATACCATTGCCGATGATACGATGCTGTATGACGGGCTAATGCAATTTTTGGTGAAACGAAATTTCAAAAAAATATTTTTAATCGAAGGAAAAACAGCTAAAGACAAAAATATCGTCTATGCAATTAAAAGAGCTGCCAAAAAATTCGGTGCCAAAATCGTACAAGAGAAAGTGTGGGACAACAACAGCGATATTCGCAGAAAAGCAGAAGATGAACTGCCGGTATTTACGCAAGGTGAAGATTATGATGTGATTCTCACTGCCGATTATTACGGGGATTTTGGCGAAGTTGTCTATTTCAATTCATGGCTCCCGCGTCCTGTAGCCGGAACCCAAGGTCTCACTCCCGTAGAATGGCACAAGAGTATCGAGCAGTGGGGTGCGGCACAGATGCAAGATCGCTTTAAAAAATATGCATCGCGCGGTATGGAGTCTGAAGATTTTGCCGCTTGGGTAGCCGTACGGACGATTGTAACCTCCATAATGCATACGAATACGAGTGACCTCAAAACGAATCTTGCCTATATCCGTTCCAACGAATTTGAACTGGCCGCGTATATGGGACGAAAACTCTCTTACCGAAGCTACAACGGGCAACTCAGAATGCCGATTTCTCTGGTTCAGCCTAATGCTCTGATCTCAACCTCGCCACAGGTAGGGTTCCTGGATCCGGTAACCGATTTAGATACACTGGGTATCGCAGCATCTGAGATGAAATGCAAACGAAAATAATCGTTCTCTTCTGTCTCGTCTTCGCAGGAGTGCTCAATGCAGAAACTATTCGCATCGAGACGCCTGAATTTATTTCCTATCGAGTCAGCGATATATCGTTTGAAGAGCTGCAATTACGTATTGGCAATGAGCTTCAAGTCAATGGATTTAACATCGTATACGAAATCAATATCGCAAAAGCCTTAGAAGCGGTATCGAAAAATTTAGATCAACAATCAAAACTACATAATGGAATCAGCATTGGCTTTTGCAAACCGTCAGTCAGCTATCAACTAATGAATAAAAGCATCGATACGCTTCTGTATTGTCCATTGAAGTTAGTTGTTTTTCAGGTGAAAGAGAACTCTGAGGTGACGGTGTCTTTTCTAAAAGCACCGAAACTGAATGATCAGGTGGATCCAAAAAGTATGGATGCGATAATCGAAAAGATCATCACATCCGCTTTGGATTAATACGTTCCGTATAGTTTATACGTTTTGTCACCATACATGATAAAGACTTTTTTTACCGCTTCATCATTTTGGCTTGCCGGAAGACTCAGCCCGACCGCACCCGCAGGTTTCTCATTCATAAACTTTTTAATAGCCTCAGTCGGGACATTCCCCTCAAAAATATACTCCCCGAGAATAGAGGTATTACAAGAATACAGTTCTCGTGGAATGCCCAGACTGCTTTTGAGACTTTTCACATCCGTCAAAGACGTCACCTCCGGTTTTGCGATTGTCAGTTCCACATCGGATACCCATGAAGCAGGACATAAACTTGTTACCGGTTTATAAATCTGCATTTTAAGCTCTTCCGCATGAATGAGCGAAAGCATCGATAGGAATAGGAGTGTTTTTTTCATGATTTACCTTCTAATATTGTGGGATACATAGATAGAATATTCTCTTTTATCATTTGGACCTGCGATGGATCAAGTATCTCAAAACCGTAATGATCATTCACGTGAGTCATCACTTCTTCGGTGACTTCACCCCCCAAAAAGAGGATTTTTTGCGAAAGGGAAATGGCTTCGTCCAGATCATGTGTGACCAATATCACGGCAGGATTGAAACTCTTGCAAAAGAGCATCAAATCATTTTGAAGTGCCAGTGACGTCGGTTTATCTAAGGAGACAAACGGTTCATCCAGCAAAATAAGCTTGGGTCTGTTGATAAAAGCTCGCACGAGTGATACTCTTCGCGCCATCCCACCTGAGAGATTTTTAGGATACATATCCATCGTATACTCCAATCCCACCATCGTCAAAAGTTTTTGGATCTCATCAGGGACACCGATTTTGTCTACGACGGCAATGTTTTCTCTGACGGTAAGCCACGGTAAAAGTCTGGGTTCTTGAAACATCATTCCGATTGAGTCTGCACCCGTCTCGATCGAACCTTCAAAATCACTATCCAATGATGAAATAAGTTTGAGGAGTGTCGTTTTACCGCATCCTGAAGGGCCGATTATGGAGAGAAAAGTCCCCTCTTCAAGTCTGAAGCGTAGATTCTGAAGGATCTTTTTCCCACTGTATTCTTTGCTTTGAATATCAATACTCAGCATCTTATCTCCATTTCGCTATTCGGACTTCAATCGGTCGGAAAATAAAATTTTCGATACCGATGATGATAACGATGAAGGAAAATGAATATGCCAGAATCGATGTGATATCAAAAAACTGAAAAAACATGGAGAGCTGAAATCCGATTCCGTCACTTCTGCCCAACAGTTCCACAACCAACACAATTTTCCAGATCAGTGAGAGACCGTTTCGGGCACTTGCTATGATATACGGGTAAAGTTGCGGGATATAAAAGGTGAACAGCAATCGGTAACGTGATACTTTATAGACGTAGGCGACCTCCAGCAATTTTTTATCAATCGCTTTCACCCCTTCTCGTATAGTGACGATCACCATCGGAACTTTATTAATCACAACGGCCAAAATCGCTGCAACATCGCTTAACCCAAACCAGATATAGCAGAGCATAATCACAACCAATGCCGGCATATTCAGTCCGAGCACGAGGAGCGTATCCAAAGCCGCATCGATTTTTTTGAAATTTCCCATCAGCAGACCGAAGGCTATTCCGACAGGCATGGCGATAAGAAAGATCATTGTGACACGATATAAAGTAATACCCAAATGGTGCAGAAGTTCCCCGTTTGAAATATGCCCGATCAGGCTGTTTAAGACGGCTAATGGCGCCGGAAACATAGAAGAATCAGCCAGCAATGCCGTTATCTGCCAAAGAGCAATCAGGAAAAAAACAGACCCTATACGCAGATACAAAAGAGTGTTCATCGTTATCGCCCTGCCGAGTTAGGTTTATAGGGCCAAAACATCGTTTTATCAAATTTTTTGGATTCTCCTACGAGACTTTTCCCGCCGGTTTTTTCCAAGAGTGCATATACCTGTTCAATCCCTTTGATCTCTTCAGAGGTAAACTTTTCCGGGATTCCCTCGCGATACCCTTTTTTTAACGCTTCAAAAGCCGCATCGTCTTTGACGTGCATGAAAGGCCGTAACGCATTCCATGCCGCATCATTTTGTTTGAGTATCGCATTCGCTTCCAGTGATGCTTGTAAAAAAGCGTTGATCGTCTTTTTGTTTTCTGCCGCAAACGATCGTTTGAATACCCATCCTGTAAAAGGTATATCTTGATTGTTAATACCAAAACTTCCTAAAACTCCCCGGACAGACGAAATGGGGGTCATCCCTTTTTCATCCAGCAATACGTTATAGTGCCAGAAATTGAGTACCGCATCCAAACTACCATCCGATAATTTAGCATTCAGAATCGGCGGTGCGGCAAATACAATCTCTGCATAGCTTGAGAGATCAATCCCCAGTTTCTGTTGCGCATACGCTCTGTAGAGTAACCAGCTTTTATCCATCGGTCCTCCGGCGACACCCAATTTTTTCCCTTTTAAATCACCAAGAGTACGATAACGGGAATTATTGGTATAAATTCCTCCGGTTCCTGTAGAATACGGATAGAAATAGAGCAAAAAATGAGGATAATTTTGTCGGTTGACCCAGACCCAATCGTTGACGATGACATCAACGCTTTCGGCTTGAAAAGCGACTGCAACACCATCTTTGGATGCCAATTCTTTAATTTGAAGGTCAAATCCGTATTTTTTATCCAGTTCCAGTGATTTTATCGTCATCAATTCCCAATTGACCGTTCCGTATGCCAAAACTCCAACATTCAGCTGATTGCTGCTTCCGTATAATAATGTAAGAAAAACGAATAATGCTACAAAGATTTTCATCGATAAATTCTCCTGATTTAAACTCATATTCCGATGTATTCTAATACACATATATAGCTTGAAAATAGCGTTAAAAATTTCCTTTTAACCGCTATTATCAGGCTATTTTCATACTCTATAATTTCCAAATCACAAACGAAAAAAGGAGTTGAGTATGAAGAAATTGCATACACTTGGAGCGGTAGCATTGCTATCGGCAACACTAGTATTTAGTCACGGAAACGTCACACCTCAGCCGGTAGATACCAAAGGGCTGGCACCGCTGGGAAAAGCTTGGTTGGAGTCCAATCCGTATGTCGGAAATGAGACAGCTATTGAGATCGGAAAACATGCGTATGCTGAAAACTGTGCCCGTTGTCACGGATTGGAAGTAGTATCAGGCGGTGTTGCCCCGGATCTTCGTTATCTTGATCCGGGAGTAGAAGGAGACGCATGGTTTATGGAGCGTATCCGCGGAGGTGCGGTACGTAACGGTAATGTGTATATGCCTCCATTTGAAGGAGTCATCAGCCAAGAGGGTATGTGGGCAATCCGCTCATATTTATTTTCTGTTAAAATCGACCATTAACAATGAAGTTTCTAACGATCATCATCAGTATCTTTTTCCTCTCTCTTTGCTCTCATGCACGGAGTATTGAGGATATACAAGCCGCTGGAGAGATCGTCATTGCCGTATACAATGATTTTCCCCCGTATTCGTATATAGACAGCAACGGTGAAGCCAAGGGAATCGATATTGAGATCGGCAAACGTATCGCCGAATCTCTCAATGTCAAACCCAAATGGTACTTCACCGATGCGGGCGAGGATATGGACGGTGATCTTAGAAATGTCGTATGGAAAGGAAATCCTGTCCATAAAACCCGCGCAGATGTCATGATGAGAATTCCCTATGACTACAATTACATGCGTGAAACCGATGTCAGTACGGGTGCGCTCAGAACCGATATGGTGGTCATCAAATCACCTTATCATTCGGAAAGATGGGTTATCGTAACTCATAAAGAGACAATACCGTCGATCAATACGATGGGAATATTTGCCTACAACACCGTCGGTGTAGAATTAGACACACTTCCTGACAAATACCTCTCGATGCATAACGGAGGATTATTGCGCAAAAATGTCAAACGCTATGCCAGATTCCAAGATGCCGTCAAAGATTTTCAAGACGGAAAAATCGATGCTATTGCCGGATTACAATCACAACTTGAATTTTTGCTTGACTATGAAAAAAATCAAGACAAATATTTTATGACCAAGGAAATATTAGGGATAAAATCCAAATGGGATCTCGGTATCGCTGTTCGGATGGATGCTCACGAATTAAGCAACCACATTGACGGTGTAATTTCACAACTCTATCAAGACAACACGTTGAAGAGTATATTCGATCAGTATCATGTGACATACAATATACCCATCTCGATCAGCCCTTAAAGGAAACAAAATGGCTACTCTCTTCCGTAAATATGCCCTGCTTTTTCTTCTGCTGAGCGCAAGCACACTAGCACAGAATCCGATTTATTCGCCCACCTTTGACGACCTTGTCCATGATACGCTTCATACCCAAACCTATTTTTTTGATGATGAAAACATCACGATCACTGTCCCGAAGTTTGCCGATAACCCTTCCCAAGTCCCGGTCTCTATCGATGCTTCCAAAATCAAAAATCCGAAGCGAATGGTTGTATTTGCCGATCTTAATTATATTCCCGAAATCATGGATGTCGACGTATTACGACTCAAACCGATCTTTTCATTTAACATCCGTGTCGCACAGGAGACACCGATCCGAGTCCTTGTCCAAGACGATAAAGGGCTCTGGCATATCGGAAGCAAAAACATCAAAAGCCCGGGAGGCGGATGTGCGTCGGCTTCTCCCGAAGACAATAAAAAATTTGCCCTTCTTCAGGGGAAATCAAAAAGCCATACGGTACGCCAAGACGATTCCTATGCGATCAACTTCTCTATTTATCACCCGATGGAAACCGGTCTGATGTTCGGCACCGCCCCTTTCTACATCAAACATCTTAATCTCTATAGCAACAAAGAGCTGATCGGCAGTATGGATATGACCTCGGCCATCAGCCAAAATCCGGTCTTAACTCTGTATACATCCTTCGGAAACGGCAATTACACGATCGATATGGAAGATACGGACGCAAACGAGTATCACATTCAGACAAAATTCGCAGAGTAACCGACAACTGCCAAAACAGCCTGTCCGTTCTTCTCCGGCAGATACTTAAAATGTATATTTCAAACGAATCATAAGGCGGTCATAGCCGCCGTCATAATTCTCTATGCCGTTATTGGCAGTGTTTTTATTTTTATCGTTTACGATAACGTAATTTATTTCCGCTCCAACCGCGTCGGTAATCTTATACAGTGCAATTAGATTGATTTCGTCTACTTCCAGATGTTGTGGAGCACTTTTAAAGTTTGAGTAGCTGGCGGTAAGCGTTCCCAACCCTTCCATTTCCAACTCTGCATTGAACTGATAGACGTTTACATCCTCGAAATCATCCAGATTCACTTCTTCGGTATCTACAACATATGGACCGTTTCCGAAACCGCTGATGATGTGTTTGCCTGAAGGGTTTGAAGCTTTGTTATACTCTGCACCGAGGGTCAGAATACCGATATTCAAATTGGCTCCAATCCCATAAATATTTCCCTCGGCGTTGCTGTTGTTTTGGGCATTAAACCGTCCCAATTGCCCAATCAGTTCCAGACTGCCCGCTTCAGCGAATTCTAAAGTATACGTCGCATCCCCATAGAAAATATCACTCAGTTTATCAATTCCATAATACCATCCGCTCAGTTCCAGATCATCCAAGCTTTCGTTGCTCATTCCAATCATGATCGCTCCGTTACTTCCTGGAGCCAGTTTCTTGAATTTTGAGATATCGTCTCCGGAGTCATAACCAGCCCACCGTGAAATATACCCACCGACAAACGTCATGTCCTCAATCCCTTTATAAGTTGCAATCGCCGCTTCAAACGTATTGGGATGCATTCTAATATCTTCCTCCTCTGCAAACGGAGTATCGATTAATTGACGACCGATACGTACGGACACACCATCGACAGCGTAATCCATATAAGCTTCACCGATATAGGCATAGGAATGGGTATGATTACCGAATAAATCAGGATTTGCTTTTCCCTCATCAAAATCTCCGGTTGCGAAAGGAAGTTTTTGGGACATATATACTCCTGCACCGAGTTTTATGTCATTCCTAGGAGCCGTTTCATATTTCAAAATACCTCCGATTGAGGTTCCGTAGGTATCGGTATCCACTTTATTATTTTGACTAATGTATGCGCTTCGGATCTCTCCGCTAATTGTTCCATCTTCCAATACATCATCTGTACTTGAAGCATGTAATACCGCTAGTGCAGCAAAACTCAATACAACTGTTTTTTTCATGTAAATTTTCCCAACAGGGTGTATATTTTAAGATAGTATATAGAATGAAAATAGCTCTGAAATAGCCGTCTAATGGTGGAACTCGCTGTATATTTTTTATTACCATGCATTGATACTGAAGAAAGACGGGATACCCGAAGGCATCCGGACTTTCTCCCCTTTTTATTATCATCACCTTATTGACGTCGACGAAACTCCACTACAGGTTCAAAACTTTTCATAAAAAGGAGGATTCATCCCCGTAAGGATGAAAGCTATCTAACGATAATTAGAAGTTAAAAGTCAAATAGACTTGAAGAGAATTGGATTGTGAACCGTTATTCTGATCATCCGCATCCGTAGAGACGTATGCCACAGTAGTGTCCAATGCCCCGAAAGATTTTGTAGCACTCAATGCAATCTCCTGCATATCAACTCCGACACGCGGTGTAGCGAGAGTAGCGAAATAAGCATTATTGACATTGGTGTAATATGCACCGAATTTCGCAATAGATGCAGTATATTCAGCCGTTACATTCACGGTTTTCGCATTAGGAGCCCCAACATATCCATAGTTCCAAAATGCTTCCGTATACAATTTCGATTGTGCGGCAACGGTATTATTGGTCGCAAGGTTGGCAACTTTAAAGACACTGTTTTTATCTACGTCGGAATAGGCAGCAGAGAGTTTTAGATTTTCGATCCCTTCATACCCTACTTTCAATGCATAGGCTTGAGAATCATGGACACCCGCATATTCGCCTTTTGGGCTAATTTCTGCATATTCTGCACCCAATTTTAAACCTTCGAAATCAACATCTGCTTGGAGCCAGAAAGCATCCGCAGCGCTAACAGCATTCCAGTACCATGCTTGTGCAGTGAGCGGTTTGAACGAGTTATTGATAATACCGGCTACATTCGCTCCATTCGCTCCATGAACACCGAATTTAGCGCCGTCACCCAAAACACCATCCAGTCCATTACCTGATGTATTATTTGGCGTAGGAAGAGAACCGTCTGTATACCCTACCGAATTTACACCATTACTATGTCCTGCATATACACCGACTACGGTTGTATCCGGAATGTCTTGATTGATAAGAACAACAGCCTCATAGGTATTCGGAGCAATAGACCACGTTTCACTAAATGAAAGCGGGGAATCGAGCAGCATTCGCCCGGCTTTAAGAGTGGTTTTACCATATGTTCCGGCAATCCACGCTTCACCTAACCATGCTTCGTCAGCAACATTCGGACGGGCAGGATTGGTAACGGTGTGGCCGCTTGACCATGCTTTGCTTACAAGATTGTTTTCAAGTCCAAGGGTGCTTATCGCATACCCTGTCACACCGAAAGAAATAGATTTCGCAAGGTCTCCGGTCACACCAAGACGAAGAGCGGTATCTGCCGCACTATTCGTTTTACTAAAAAGATCACCCGAATTCTTATCATCCGTATAGTAGTACAGTTTTGCGTCACCGTTTACTTTTACATTTTCGATCGCAAATGCGTTTACTCCCAGCAATACTGCTGCAACTAGGCTGATTCCTACTGCTTTTTTCATATCAACTCCTTATAACTATTGATTTTTATTATAAAAACAATATCTATGTGTATAGTTATTATTAATACAATTCGAATCTTCCGGAAAGTATATAGAATGTAAATAGCGGTGAAATAGCCGTACTTTTAAAAACAACAGCCCTATCTGATAAAGATCCAAGCGAAAAATCACACTAACTTCACACTTGAGTGGTTATACTATTAGTATACAGAAATGTAGATTCGTAATATGATTCTACAGTTGAGTATTAGAATACAATGAAAGAAAGCATCCAAATCATGGTTAAATCAACAATAGTAAAAATACTTTTGCTTTTAATAGGTATTGCGCACAGTTTTGTTATAGCAAACGAACTGCCTAATATATGCAGTAGAGATCAAAATGTCAACGAGTTTACAATCCTCAGTTATCATGAAATTGCGGACAAAAGTGAAACATTAGATTCGACATATGCAGTACCTCCATCCAATTTTGATCAGCAAATGAATTGGTTGATCGAAAACGGTTATCATTTTGTCAACATCGACGATATTATCAATTATCGCAAATATGGAAAAGCGCTCCCTAACAAAGCGGTTTTAATTACCTTTGATGACGGTTATCAATCCGTTTATGATAATGCCTACCCTATTTTGAAAAAGCACAAAATCCCTTTCGTAATCGCATTGGTCGGCAGTTGGCTCAACGGCAAAAAAACAGTAGATTTCAGCGGTAAAACAATTGCACGTGACAAATTTTTAAGCCAAAAAGAGATTAGAGCAATGATACACAGCGGCCTGGCAGAGGTAGCCAGCCATAGTTATCAGTTTCACGAAGGGCTGCAAGGAAATCCGCAGGGAAATATGGAACCGGCGATTACGACTCGCCTATGGTTTAAGGATACAAAAACCTACGAAGACGAAAAAAGCTATCAAAAGCGTGTCTATAATGACTTGTTGGAAAACAACATTTATTTAGAACAATATACGGGGCAAAAGCCGCGAGTCATGGTTTGGCCGTATGGGCATTACAATATTGAGGCGCGCAAAATTGCCGAAAAATTAGGAATGCCTATCGGATTAACATTGGATGATGGCAGTAATACACGTATTACACCATTGTGGGGACTTCGACGTATCTTGGTTGAGGGGAAGATGACCCTTAAAGATTTAGAGCACAATATGCTATCGCGAAATGCGAATTTGGCGGATGATGACCGTACGACAAAAGCTGCCCATATCGATCTGGATTACATCTATGATCCGGATCCTGCCCAACGGGAAAAGAATTTGGGAGCCTTGCTCGACCGGATCAAAAATTTGGGTATTAATACAGTTTATTTGCAGGCTTTTGCCGATCCTGACGCCAACGGTGCTGCAGACTATGTCTATTTTCCAAATCGTAATATTCCGATGCGTGCCGATCTATTCAATCGGGTTGCTTGGCAAATTGCTACACGAACACAGGTCAAACGTATTTACGCCTGGATGCCGATGATTGCATGGGAATTGCCGAAAAACAATCCGGCGGTCAACGATACGGTAGTAACATTGCAGGTGGATCCGACCCATCTCAACATGGGGTATCCGAGATTGTCCCCTTTTTCTCCTAAAGCTCGAAAGGTCATCAAAGAGATTTATGAAGATTTGGCAAAATCAACCTATATTGACGGTATCTTATTTCATGATGACGTCACTTTGTCAGATTTTGAAGACGACAGTCAGTTTGCTCATAAGCAATATAAAAAATGGGGATTGTCAGACAGTGTCAGCGCAATCCGAGCGGATAGAAAACAATTTGAAAAATGGACTCAACTCAAAACCGACTATTTAGATGATTTTGCCATGGAATTGGCACAAATAGTCAGAAATGAACAACCGGGGCTCAAAGCGGCGCGTAATCTCTATGCCCAAGTTGCATTGCACAAAGACGCACAGGAATGGTACGCACAAAGTTTGGCTCAATCCATCAAAAAATACGACTATACCGCTATTATGGCGATGCCATATATGGAGCAAGCCGATAATGAAAAAGAGTTTTATGACAGTATCGTTAAAAATGTCAAACAAGTGCAGTGTGGAATGGAACGTACCGTAATGGAATTGCAAACGGTCAATTGGCGAAAAGATAATGAGCCAATTTCACCTCGAGAATTGCACGATACTATAGGATATTTATACGGCTTGGGTGTTCATCATATTGCCTATTATCCAGACAATGTGTTCACTAACAATCCGGATGCCGATAAGATAAGAGCAGATTTTGCACAAAAACCGATACGTATGCATTCGTTAACTTCATTTGAAATGGCACCAAACAACTAAGAAGGATTTATTTTTGATGACACTAACAATATTCTTACATTTACTATGGCACACAGTGCTGGGGTATGTCTTTTATTATCCACTTTTTATGTCCAGTTTATGGATAGTAGGGGCTATCTTTTTTTATTTTAAAAATGAACGACCCTATTCCAAATACAGTATTCCTCCACTTAGAGCCAATGAAAGTTGGCCTGGAGTCAGCATATTGATCCCATGTTACAATGAAGGGGAAAATGCTGTCGAAACGATTTCGTACGCTCTGAATATCGACTATCCGGAGTTTGAAGTTATCGCGATCAATGATGGCAGTAAAGACAATACTCTAGAGATCCTACTCGATTTGGCGAAAACAAATCCAAAATTAAAAGTCGTTAATTTGGCCGAAAATCAAGGGAAAGCATTAGGACTGCAAGCCGGTGCACTGTTGGCAAAATATGAATATTTGATAGGGATTGACGGCGATGCCTTGATTGATAAACATTGTGCCTATTGGATGATTAAGCACTTTATCAGATATCCGGAAGTTGCCGCCGTAACGGGTAATCCGAGAATTCGCAATCGCACGACGTTATTGGGAAAAATCCAGGTGGGTGAATTTTCTTCCATCGTCGGGATGATCAAGCGTGCACAACGCAGTTTCGGACGTATTTTTACCGTATCAGGGGTTATTACAGGCTTTAGAAAAGCTGCCGTTCATGAGGTAGGCTATTGGAGTCCGGATATGCTAACCGAAGATATCGATATAACCTGGAAACTACAACGTAACGGGTGGGATGTACGGTTTGAACCTCGTGCTTTAGTTTGGATTTTGATGCCAGAAACCTTGAAAGGATTATGGAAACAGCGTCTACGTTGGGCTATGGGCGGTGTACAAGTTATGCTTAAAAACTTCAAAGTTTTATTTATGCCTAAACAAACGCATCTCTGGGGACTCATGGTAGAGCTAATACTAAGCACGTTGTGGGCGTATAGTATGGTATTGGTGTTTTTGGTCTGGTTTATTAGCCTATTGGTTCCTATCACCTATTTAATGCCTCAACAATCACCTATTTTACCAGACGACAGTAGTGCTATTTTAATCGGTGCTTGTTTGGTACAGTTCGGTGTAAGTAAATGGCTGGACGGCCATTATGATCAAGGTTTGGGAAAAAATTATTTTTGGATGGTTTGGTATCCGTTTGCCTTTTGGCTGCTGAATCTGTTTACGGCGGTCACCGCTCTTCCGAAAGTGCTATTCGGTACAAAAGGCCGAGCCAGATGGGTTAGCCCTGACCGCGGTGCGCATCAACAGATCAAAAAGGGGTGATGAAATGGAAACATTAATTATTAATAAACGCCGAGAGCTACCCAAAACCAAACGAATCATATGGGACATCATAACCGTTTTACTTTGGATAGGATTTATCTATTTATGGAAGCCGGTATTTCACGTATTTTATCGAATCATTACATTAGGTGCCCCTGCTGATGAACTATCCGACTGGATTTTCGGTGAGATCCACAGTGTCACTGTTTGGCATGCACTCTATATGCTTATCGGAACACCGATAGTACTGTTTATCCTCTCACGACTAAACAGACACCAAGCCCCGAGTGAACATTTAATTTATCATTCGGATGATTATGCAGGTTATTTTAATGTAAACAGTGAAGAATTACAGCAATGTACGAACAACCAACTGGTTACGGTTTTCCATGATGATCATGGTCATATTATCCGTCTTGATAATCACATTGCGAGCACCCATGATTCCTTACATCCTATACATTCTTAAATGCAACGATGATACTTTATATACCGGTATCACTAGCGATCTGGAAAAACGTCTCATAGAACACAATACATCAGACAAAGGGGCAAAATATACCCGATACCGCCGTCCCGTTGTCGTTGTCTATCAAGAATCTTGCCGTGACAAAAGCACGGCATTAAAACGTGAACACGCTATTAAAAAAATGACCCGTCAGCAAAAACTTGCTCTATTCTAAATAATTTATTTTGTCACAAAACATTTACTATTTCCATTTTGTGCCAAAAACAGTGTACAATCCTTTTTAAACTTCGATAAACATGATTGAACTATCTTTAGGAGGATACAAAGTGGCACTATCCGCACAACGAAAACAAATTATCAAAGATTCAAGTATCCTCTACCGTGCTGAGATTAATCAAATCAACACATGGATCTATAATGAACCGGATGATGATCGATGCGAAAAACTCTATCTCCTCCGAGCTATCGCTACCATCGACCATACCAATCGCATCGGATTGTTAGATGATGAAGAGGTCTCAGAAGAGATACTTGATTCAGTGGCAAACGAAGTAAACCTTTATTTCCCCGAGAAAGATGATGCGGAACTTTTCGACGATATCGCCATTTTGGAAGATGATATCAAAGACCGCTTTTTCTACAACCCGGAAAAAGAGAAGCAAGCTCTTTTACATGAGCTCGGATTGAGCTTTTAAATTCTAGGAACTTATAATGAAAACACTCATTCTGATCCGCCATGCCAAATCTGACTGGAGCAATCCTTTTCTACATGATTTTGATAGAGAATTAAATGCACGCGGGTTAAAAGATGCTCCCCTGATGGGGACAATCTTGGCTCAAAAAAATATTCATCCCGATTTAATCCTCTCCAGCCCTGCACTACGAGCCCAAGCCACCGCTATCGAAATTGCCCGAAAACTCTCTTTTCCGGAAGCTGCAATCACATATGATTCTTCTCTTTATGAGAGTGATATAGAAACCGTCTTCAAAGTGATTCGAAGCGTTCCGGACACATGCGAAACACTCATACTCTTTGGACATAATCCTGAGATGACCGAATGTGTCAATGCCCTGTGCGATGCAGAAATAGACAACGTTCCGACTTGCGGCGTTGTAGCGATGCGATTAAGAGGAAATAGTTGGAAGAGCATCGAATTCCACTCAGCGAATTTGCTCTTTTTTGACGCACCAAAACACCATTGATAAGATAAATATCAGCTAGATAAAAATTAAAAAATCTAATCTCCATTTATTTTTACTCGAATCATTAGAGTCGTCTTTCATACTGTCATAAATTCAAAATTATTCTAAAAATTGTCATATCATCTCGTCATTATGATAATTCATTTAGATTTAGACTGCTTTTTTGCTTCTTGTGAACGGCTCCGCAACCCTTCACTCATCGGTAAACGGCTCGTTGTCGGCGGAAGGGGCGATCCTTTTATTTTTGATAAGAAGCCCGCTCAGGCAAAAAAACTCGTTACCCTCAACTCCGGTGCTTTTGTCCCCTCACTCTTTCATGCACCGCATGATTCCAGCCATTATTTCAATGATGGGGATAAAATACGCGGTATCGTAACGACCGCAAGCTATGAAGCCAGAGCCTTCGGGGTAAAAACGGGAATGAGCATTTATGAAGCGTTACGGCTCTGCCCTGACCTTATACTTGTTCCTCCGAATCATCTGTTATATCATACGCTCAGTCATGAGCTAATGGAGTATTTGGCTACCGTCGTTCCGGTTATGGAGCAATACAGTATTGATGAGATGTTTGGGGATTTACGAGGTTGGATAGAAGAAAATGAAACCGAAAATTTCATTAAGTATCTTCAAGAACAAATTTCCAAAGAGTTCAAGCTTCCTGTATCAATAGGAGCAAGTACGTCCAAATGGATTGCCAAACTCGCGACCTCTACCGCTAAGCCCTATGGGGTACGCGTAGTTCCCAAAAAAGAGATCGAAGCATTTGTCAAACCGATTCCTATCGATGAATTCCCCGGTGTCGGAAAAGCATTTTCAGCCAAGATGAACCACTACGGTATTAAAACCGTTGGAGATGCATGGAAATCAGAAACCCTGATCACTTCATGGGGAAGAGCGGGACAAGATCTCTATGCCAGATTAACGGGTAGGGATAACGAATCCGTATCTCCCAGTAGAAGCCGCAAAGGGATCGGAATGTCCCGATCTATGGATCATCCGGTAAAAGAACGCAAAGAGCTCTTTAGACGTATCTGTGTAATGGTGCGACATTGGAGTCATACCATTATGAAACTTGGGGTCAATCCAACAACGTATGCGTTCTCTCTCGGATATGAAAACTGGGGAAGTTCCAAGAAACAATACACGACGTACAGGCTGTTCAACGAACCCTTCATTCAACATTTTGCTCACGAAAAATTTAAAGAGCTTGACTTGTACCCGCATATTCCCATACGCTATATATCTATGAGTGCCACAAAATTTATCCATCATGATCCGAAAACATTTAATATTCTAGAATATGATAATGACACCAAGATGAGAAGCCTCACCGATGCTCTAACGCAAATGAGGGAAAAATACGGTATGGATATCGTAAGAGGCGGCAGTGAGTTGTAATAATTCACTTTAGAACAGTTCCCTATTTGTCGATATAGTTATTACTCCAAAAAGGAGGGAAAATATGGATTCAATTAATTCGGGAATCGGAACATTGCCTCAGATTTATGCAATGAAAAAAGCGATGGAAGTACAAGGGCAGCAGGTGATGAAAGCGCTGGAAAGCATTTCACCTTCCTCTTCTCAACCAAATAATGTTTCCGGTGCCGATCTGACGGGTCTGGGACAGAATCTCGACATCAAAGCATGACTTGCAGCCCTGTAGAGGCTGGGGTCATCCCTCTTTTCAGGTATCACTTACTTCCTCTGCGCTACACTTAATATTATGAAAAAATATTTTTTAAGTTTGCTTCTTTTCATTTTTACCGACAGTTATGCAGAAACGACAGTGTATGATTGTTATTTCGATGAAGCAGGACAACATTACAACATCCCTCCTTTGCTGCTCAAAAAAATTGCAACCATCGAAAGCGGCATTAACCCAAAAGCCATCAACAAAAATGCCAACGGAACGGTGGATTACGGATTAATGCAAATCAATTCCTCCCATCTGCGCAGACTTTCGCAATGGGGAATCAACGAACAAAATATCCTTGATCCGAAGGTAAATATTTATGCCGGAAGCTGGTTGCTTTCAGAACATATCAAAGAACACGGATTTAATCTTCAAGCGGTTGGGCGCTACCATTCTGCAACCCCGGTCTACAAAGAGAAATGGCTTAACCGGCTCGCAGCATCTTTTAAAGAATTATAATGAAAGTGTATAATAGTGTCATGAAAAAAAGTGCAAAAATATTCTTGCTGTCTGTTTTAAGCTGTACATTTTTGCAAGCTGATGATTATACATTCGGTGACGGATTACAATTGGGAAATTCCCCTATAATTATAGGGGGCTATATCTCATCTATGTATGAGGCAAATCGACATACACGCTATGTAGATATTGATGATATGGCAGTTTTAGCGTATGGTGAATACGACCATTTTGATTTTTTAGCTGAATTTGAAGCTTCGGACATCTACAAAAAAGAGGTCGGAGACCGTCGGGATGAAAGCAGTAATGCAACATTCTATATAGAACGGCTTTTCGGTGATTATTACTTTAGCGATGATAAGAGGATACGGTTAGGGAAATTTAATTCCGATATCGGATTTTGGAATCAAATGCCGATCAATGTACTCCGTGATACCACTTCAAGTCCCCATCTTGTCAATGATTTTTTTCCAAAACTATCGACAGGTATAAATTATGAAGTTCGTCAAGTATCTAATACGATCGATCGTGTTTCACTAACCCTTCAAAATAACCATGATCTCGATATCGACTATAACAATATCAATGTAGATCGCCATTACGCACTTGCATGCGATATCGTCGATCATGAGTCTACATGGCGTTTCGGCGGGGGCTATTTTCGGTTTGAGCCGATGCAAGAGGCAATGTATCTTCTCGGGGCTCTTAAAGTCGAAAAAAAAGAAGGGGACTTTCTCCTCGAATCTATCCTGAGACAGGATGTCCAAAGGGAAGAGTTATCGTACGATATCTATGCACAGGGAGTCTGGCATATCATCACTAAACACGATGCCATTCTCCGTGCAGAGATTGAAAAAGCCCCTCTTACACAAAAACATGATGGGAACATGGTTGTAGGATATACCTACAGACCGCTGAGCAATATTGCCCTCAAAGGGGAATATGAAGCACACCAAGAAAGTGACTTGAACCGTTGGCTATTTTCTCTTTCGGTTCTTTTTTAAGCCATGAAACAGATACTTTTTATTTTAATCATTTGCAATGGGTTAACCTTGTTGAGTGCAGACCCCCTCGTGATTGCATCGGGAGAAAATTTCGGTGTCAATGCAATCAATATCGATGAAATTCGGGGCATTTATATAGGAAAACAATTTCGGTTAAACAACAATAAAGTAATCCCCCTTAATTTGGGAATTGACAATCCCTTGCGCAGTAAATTCGAGCAAAATATTCTTAATGAAAACAAAGAGACTTTGGCCCAATATTGGCTCCAAGCCCATTATCTCGGTCACCGTACTCCAAAAGTATTTAAAAGTCAGGAGAGTGTTGCAGAATTTTTGTCAAAAGTTGACAACAGTATAGGTTACGTAGATGAGGAAATTGCCCAAAAATATCATCTAAAAATACTCTTTCGAGCAAAAGAGTAACCCATGCGCCGATGGAATAATTTACCGATCGTCTATAAGCTTTTTATCACCCTTTTCGGGGGTATCGCCATTATTATTATTGCGTTACTCTCCTATTTATGGGGATACGAGTCGGAGTTAATGCTAAACAAAGAACAGGATATCCTCCATACGCAGTCCGTGTCGGTCGCAAATGATTTAAAAAGCCATATTGAACGCTTACAAAAAGAGATTCTTTTCTTATCCCATCTCGAAGTAATGGATGATATGGTTGTTCAGGATATGGACCGGCGTATCACAAGCTTATTGGAACAAAAGGCCGACGACTTGGGAGAATCCATCTCATTATTTATGGTTAGTCCCGATTTTACGATACATGCTTCCTCAAAATCAAGTCTGATTAATACCACATTTAAAGGGGTACACTCGATCAAATATGCCCTAAAACACCATAAATCCTATTTTTTTCTTGGAGACAATCTCTATTTATTTACACCGGCATACGGTTCTTTTAATACGAAAGAGTTTTTAGGCTATTTAGTCATGTCCTATCCTATGAAAAATTTTGCTTTACGATTAAAAAGTGATCAAAATTTCTATCGATGGATTACCCCGCCTTCTTCATTATCCTTTCTGTACAAAAATAATTCACCAATCCTGGCTATGAATTCCTATCTACATGACACCATCACTTTGGATGGAGTTTTGGAAGGATGGGAGTTTCATTATGCCATGCCAAAAAATGAGACCCTTTCACTGCTTTACCATTTTCAGACACTTTTTTTAAGTGCATTCGGAATCGGTCTTGCCCTTATCGGTTTCTTGGTCTGGATCATAGTATTGCGTATTGTAAAACCCCTGCGTGAACTTTCCAATACCGCTAAAAGCATTGCAATGACCGGTGACTATTCCCAAACCGTCACAGAGACGGGAGGTGATGAAATCGGAATGATGGCTCATTCCTTTAATACATTGATGTCCACCACACGCCTCAGTATGGAACGTATCGAATTACTGGGCAAGACACAAGCCGCATTGCAAGCCAAGTCTTCATTTCTATCCTCAATGTCACACGAACTTCGTACTCCTCTTGGTTCTATACTTAGTTTGACGCAATATATGATGATACAGCCCGAGACACCGGAATCGATGCGGGAGACCTTAGGGAAAATCGAAAATTCTTCCCATTATCTCTTAGGGGTAATCAATAACATTTTAGATTTAGCCAAAGTAGAATCGGGGAAAATGGAGCCGCATATTGCACCATGCAATCCAATTACTCTCATTGAAGATGCATTGGAATTGGTAACTCCATTAGCAGAAGACAAAGGGCTCTATATCACTACTATATTTGAACCGATAGAGACGGTACTAATGAGTGACGCGCGTCTGCTTGGACAAGTTGTAATAAACCTACTTTCAAACGCAATCAAATACACGGAAAAGGGGTATATTCAGGTACAAATTCAATATATAAAAGATTTGTATGTTTTAGAGGTAAAAGACACCGGATGCGGTATCGCCCATGAAGCACTGGATAACTTATTTGATGAATTTTATCAAGTCCGTTCACAACGTCAAAGCGGATTAGAGGGAAGTGGTTTAGGACTCGCTATCAGTAAACGGATTGCTTTATTACTCAAAGGAGATTTGTTTATTAACAGCTTAGGGGAAGGAAAAGGGACTAATGCCATATTCCATTTTCGCAGCTTTTAAAGTTACTTTGCAATCATATATCCGACACCCCGTACTGTCTGAATTAGATCATCGGCATTGAGTTTTTTACGAAGATTTTTAATATGGGCATCTACGATATTACTTGCGGTGAGATGATCAAAATCACGACTCAAATGTTCCGAGATCTGATACCGTGTCAAAACCGTATTTGCATTCAAAACGAGCAACTCCAACAGCTCAAATTCCTTGCTTGAGAGCTTTACCGGTTCGTTGAGAGCCAGTACACTTCGGGACGAAAAATCGATGGTTAGTTCACCGATCTGGAGTTGTGTTTGTTTTTGGACACTCTCTCGCCGTAATAAGGCTCTGATTCTAGCCAACAATTCTATGTTGGAAAATGGTTTTTCCAGATAATCATCGGCTCCGCAATCCAGTGCTTCAACCTTATCCTCCACCTCTTTTTTTGAAGAAAAAAACAAGATAGGAGTCCGTACATTTTCACGACGCATTCGTGACAACAGATCGATTCCGCTGCCGTCAGGTAGCATCCAGTCTAAAAGAATCAGATCATATTTTTTTTGAGAGATACTGAGTTCACCTTCCTGAAGTGTTTTGGCAACATCTACATGGTAATTAGTACCTTTTAAAAGATGCTCAAGTGCATATAGTAATTCTTCATTGTCATCAATAATCAGTATGTACATCTAATCCCTTCTAACATCAAAAAAAATTATATCAAAAGTTTTATATAAACTGTTAACGGGGGGATTCAACCATTATTTCATCATTTTCGCACATTAGAGAGGCAAATCGTCCTGCTGATGATTCATAGACCCGGAATGTCGTACATCCGGATGCAACACTATTGCTATGCATCCCATAAAACTTTGTCGGGTCTAATGGAATTTGAATACTCTCCGCCGATTCAATACGGGTCAAGGTATTGTTTTTCCGTATCACCAGCCATACTACATTCGGAAGGACGATTCCATAAAGCGAATGTCGTTCAGGCTGTAACACAACAATACTGTGATCACTGTCACCTTCAATAATTGTCATTTTTTCCGCTTGCGCCAAATCGCGATACAAAAGAGATCGGACTCTCTCATGATGTTTGAATTCTTTCCCTTTTTCCGAATAAAAAAGACGCATGAGACGGACTTGATCGATTCCTCCGTACAAAAAAGCAGCAATCAGACTAAAGAGTATGATGGCAACCAATAATTCAATCAACGTAAATCCGCGCCGCATTACCATCCCTCTCCGCTTAATCCGTACAAAGTGGTCCGGACTCCATCCGTTTCGATCATTGTCTGCTCGATTGCATTGGCTGAGATCAGTGCAACTGCTCTTTGCGTTTCATTCCCTTCCCCCTGAACATCCCAGATATGGGAACGCTCTGTTTTTAACACAAAATGATACGGTTTTAACTTTTCAGTGATACGCACGTTATCAATAAGATAGCGTGTTGACATAAGCGTTGCCAAATCGCTTTCCCCTGCTCCACCCATCGTATTCGAAGAGAGGGCTATCAATGCCGCTAATTCAGAATCTTTTTGATGTTTCACAGCCGTATCATAAGCACGTCTTCCCTGAGCAGCCGATTCCATTAACGCCATCCCTGCAATAGAAGTGATAACAACCGCCACCAATACTTCGATTATGGAAAATCCCTTTCTAGCGGTTCCCATAATAGCTGTCCTTATTCATAAGTGAAGAGTCATACAAAGAAGTACGTACCTGATCCTCATCTCCTTGTATCACCGAATCAGACAAAGGGCTATAGGCAATAAACGTCGTTTGTGATTCGAGAATAAGAGAACTGGAAACACCATCCGGATAAAGGAAAAATTCAAAGCACCCGTCTCTCATTGCAGTACCTTCTGCGTGAATGACGGGATCGGCATACACCAAATGTCCGAAACGATCAAATTGTCGGACTCTGAGAGATCCGTTGCTTTCCATATTGAGAGAAGAGCGAACTTTTTTATCCCCTTCCCACAAATCGCATTGCGTGCAATTGTCATAACAAAACAGTTCAAGCCGTTTGTTTGAATTAAAGGCACTGAGATAATTTTTTATACTGGGCGGAGTGAGTGCCGAGCAGTGATCGGCAATGTGTGTTAAACGCGAACTTACTAACGCCGCTACCATTCCCATGATAGCAATAACGATAATAAGTTCAATAAGTGTAAATCCTTTGCGAACTGCTATTAGCGACATTCAGAAAGCTTTTGATCCTTCCCGTCATCACTTCCCCCTTCTTTTCCGTCCGCACCTAAAGAGACGAGATCGAACGTTGTCCCGTCGTTCAAATAGATATAAGGGTGATTCCAAGGATCTTTCGGAAGATTTTTCCCTTCCAAATAACCGTTTTTACTGTAGGAAGGATACGTATCGCTCGAAGGGTTGGTAATCAATGCCGCGATCCCCTCTTCTGTAGTCGGATACGAACCGTTATCGATTTTAAACATTTTTAGCCCTTCGGAGAGGCTCTTCATTTGGACACACACCAATTTTTGTTTTGCCTCTTCGCTTTTACCCGTAATATTCGGAATGACAAAAGCCGCTAACAATCCAAGAATAATTATAACAACCATGATCTCTATCAAAGTAAATGCATTTCGTTTTCGACTATTTTTCATCCTAAATACCTTGTGTTAAAATTTGCTAAACAATACAATGCTACATACTAATAACAATACACCAATGCAGCATTTATCGAATGAAATTTCGACTCTGAAGCAGGCTCGTAATAGCCGAAATTTGTATTCGATTGAGAAATGTTCCATGTTTGATACATATAGGTAAATTTAATTGCCCACGAGGAGGTCAATGTATGCTCCCACGGAACAACAACCGAAAAGCCGTCGGTTCGCCCTAAATCAAATACTCCATAACTATTTGATTTCATCTTTGGAGAAATGGCATAATGATATTCCGCTGCGATACCGAGAGTATCTACCGATGTTAATTCGCCGGACATACCCATTTTAACAGTTCCATAAGGCCAGGTATACTCTTCCGTATGCCCATCTGACAAAGCTCTTTCCCAATACCGATACCCAATGCCAAGACGCATAAATACGAGATAATTATTAAATAATTTCTCTTCGGAATAACCGAAACTCCCATCAGAAATTGTATTTTTTGTGATGGTGACAACATCACCATAGTGTCCACCACCGCTCCCAAGATTAAATCCTACATAATCTGTATTTCCATAGTATTGTGAATAATCAATATCGAAATAACTGCGATTACTCAATCCTCGTTTATTTAACTGTTTTTTATATTGAATCCCAAATCCAGGAAGTGCACTTGTTTTTTCAGAATCGATGAGTTTACCCCAATCATATTCTCGATAATCCATCTTCATCATATTAATACTTAGACTTAACTCTGTATTATCTGCACATGCACTTATAACAAAAATAGACATGAGCAAAGCGTATTTTAGCATTATGAACATTCTCCTTTTTTGTTAACTTAATTATACTGAAACAAATAACATTAGACTACCCCAAACTCAAAGAAAAAATCGGCAATAGCATCGCCGTGACGATGACACCGATGATCCCTCCCACCACTAAGATCAATGTCGGTTCCAGCAGTGAGAGAAACAATCCGATCATCTCACGGTTACGTTCCATATACAGTTCGGAAAGACTCTCCAGCATACTCGGCAATTCGCTCGTCTCTTCACCGACAGCCAATGCACCGATAAATGCTTCATCCAATTCAACATGTTCCGCAGCAGCAAGTGACGTAGAAAGCCGCCCCCCCTCAACGATCCGCTCGGCTCCATACGCAAACTGCGCTTTTAACACCGAAGATGAAAGTGTCCCTCCGGCAAGAGATATGGCCTTTACGATGGGAATGCCGGAGCGAATCAAAAGCGATGCAACGGCACTGAAGCGTGCCAAATCACTCGTTTGGATAATGTTCCCGACAACCGGTATCGACAATAAAATACGGTCAACCTGATAACGGAATGCAGGACGATTTTTCAATGCAGAAGTGACCATGAGCGTGATCATTCCAATGAGAAGAAGTATCCATGGCCATGAGGCGGAAAAAAACGATGAGAGGGACAATACACCGCGCGTCAAGGCAGGTAATTCTTGTCCCATCGTTTCAAAAATTGCTGAGAGTTTCGGAACGACCGAACTGAGCATAAACGAAACAGTGAGGATCGAAACGGCGACGATAAAACCGGGATAAATAAATGCCTTGGTGAGCTGGGCACGGATTTGCTCGCCGACTTGGATATACGAGGCAAGTTCACTGAGTACTGCTGCCAAAACACCGCGATCTTCACTGGCACGGAGCGTCCCCAGATAAAAAGAGGGAATCGTATAGATATTTTGGGACTCAAGAGCGGCTGATAAGCTTTTACCCTCATCCAGCAAGGTGATCAAAGAGGCAAAAAATCGTTCCGTTTTAGGTTCATTTCGATATTGGCGCTCCTGCAATGAAAGTGCCCGTATCAACGGTACACCTGCACGTAGATAAACGGCCAGATCACGACTGATACGGGTCAAAAGCGATGAGGGGATCGCTCTAGTACCGAGTATCCCGAACAAATCGACCAGTGATCCGCTCTGAGCATCTAAAGAGGAGTAGATGATCCCCTGTGCTCTGAGCTGGCGCTTGGCTTCATCCAACGAAGCCGATTCCAAAGTTCCGCTGATCTGGGCACCATCAGGATTGAGCCCTTTGTAGACGAATTCCATTAAATCTCTTTAACACCGACGCGGAGTATCTCTTCCAACGTCGTCTCATGTGAAATCAAAAGGTCTTTTAGCTGATCGGCTAAAAATGCCATAGATCCTTTCATCGCCGTACGAAGTTCTACGTCATTTTCACACTGTTTCATCAAAGTTTGAACATTTTCATCCATCATCAGCAATTCACCTACGGCGATACGGCCCCGATATCCTGTCCCACCGCATGTAGGACAACCGACACTTTTTGCTATGATTGTTTCAGTCGGTAAATCAAGATCACTTGCATCAACCGGATCGATCGTGTGAAGCTCATGACACTCCGTACAGACCTTACGCACCAGCCGCTGTGCCAATACCCCTAAAAGTGTGGAGGTCACCATAAACTTATCCACACCCATGTCCACAAGACGGGTAACCGCCGATGTCGCATTATTCGTATGAAGCGTCGAGAAAACGAGATGACCTGTCATTGCCGCCTGAATCGCGATTTGAGCCGTTTCTCCGTCTCTTATCTCACCGACAAGGATAATATCAGGGTCTTGACGCAAGATGGAGCGCAGCCCTTCGGCAAACGTCAAGCCGATCTTCGAATTCACCGCTATCTGACTAACGTGAGCGGCATCATATTCGACCGGATCCTCGATCGACATTACATTTTTCTCAGGGCCTGAAAGACGCTGAAGAAAAGAGTGAAGCGTTGTCGATTTTCCGCTTCCGGTCGGTCCGGTCACTAGAATGATGCCGTGTGAGAATTTGAGCAGTTCATAAAAACGTTCCGTCGTAGAATGATTAAATCCGAGCTCTTCCAATCCGGGAATGGATGCGGCATGCATGAGCAAACGCATAACAACCCGTTCGCCGTGATAGGTGGGCAAAACCGATACACGCACATCTAACGATTTTCCGGCAATTTTAATCTGTGTACGGCCGTCTTGGGGAAGACGTTTTTCTGCGATATCAAGGTTGGAGATGACTTTAATCCGGCTGATGACCAAACTGATTATCGCTTTATCCAGATCGATATGCTTTGAAAGGACGCCGTCGATACGAAAACGTACTTCCCCTTTTTTCTCATGTGTTTCGATATGGATATCGCTGGCCCGCCGTTTCAGAGCCTGATAAAAAATGGTATTGACAAATTTTATGATCGGTGCAGATTCTTCGCTGGTAAGCAGATCAGACGAGTTTTTCAGGAAATCGATCAGGGAAAGTTCATCCTCGTACGGCTCTTCCTGAGAAACACTCTGAGTCAGTTCACTATCAGTTTTAAGCTCTAAAAATTTTAGGTATAACGTCTCATACGTTTGCTCGTCCAAATGGGCAAGCGGAAGATCCAATGAAAGCCTGTTATACGACGAGAGAGCCGTAGCCGTATCACGTGAGGAGAGGATGGCATAGTGCTGCTCGTTGATCTGGGCAAAAAGCAAACCTTCACGTATTGTCTCAAATGGGTCAATACCCTCTGGAGTAAACGCGATGGCATTGACCTCGGAAAAAAGAGGAATTTGAACCATTTTAATGCTGTTCCTTAACATTTTTTACGACATCGTCAATATACTGCTGTTGGATTTTATCCAACTCATCCAGCTGCGTTCGAAGGGTCGCCAAATCGGTACTTTTATCCAGAATATAAGGAGTTAAGATGATGACCAAATTAATTTTGTCATGCGATGTGGCTTTGTCTTTGAAAAGATTCCCAAGAATCGGCAAGTCGCCGAAGAAAGGGACTTTCGAATTGCTGCTGTCATATTTATCTTTGATCAATCCACCGATTATGACACTCTCTCCGTTGTTAACGATGGCGGATGTTTTCACTTCTCGTTTAGTGGTACTCGGCAATTGCAGATTGGTATTGGTAGCATCAATATCTTCGAGCTTGGTTTCAACGGCCAAAAGCACTTTATTGTCATTCGAAAGTCGAGGTTTTATTTTGAGCGTCAACCCGATATCCTGACGCGTATAACTCGATTGTGTCAGCCCTGTTCCCGTTAAAGTCGTTCCCGTGCTGATTGATTCGGTTTTACCTACATAGATTGACGATTCTTGGTTGTCGATACATAAAATAGAGGGTTCTGAGAGTATATCTGCCGCACCGTTGCTGTTGAGCAATGAGATGCTGGCACCCAATGCAATCCCTGAGCTTAGGGTTGGAATAGTGATGGATTTTAGCAGCAATGAATCGAGATTGATGGCGCCCGTTTTCCCATCCCCAAGAGACGAGTTGAATGAGAATATTCCCCCTGAACCGAACGATCCACCGGAGAGTCCGTATTTGAATCCGACTTCTTGTGCTTTGCTTTCACTGATTTCGATAATTCTTGCTTTGACATAAACTTGCTGACGATCACCGTCAAGCCCCTGAATGGTTGGCAACAGTGTTTTGAAGAGATCGTCACTGCTGATAATAATCAATGAATTCGTCGAATCATCACTGGCAATACTCGGCGGCTGCTGCCCTGGAGACAGGGTCATTTTAGCGATAACGGTGTTCAGAGTGGTCACGAGATTTTTTGCATCGGCATTTTTTAGCTGGATGAGATGGGTATAGTTTGCCGTTGTTTCATCTCGTATATCCATGGCATCTATCAGCTTTCGCATCGTCTTAATATTCGCAGGAAGATCGGTGACGATTAGAGAGTTAGACTCTTTTGAAGGGACGACTTTCCCGTTCTTACTGGAATAATTTTTTACTTTTACCGCCATAGGTTCCGCCATAGCGTATTTTAGATGGAGTATTTCCGTTTGCAGCTGCGGGATATCGCTTTTAGCTAAAAACGGGACGTTCATCGAAGCGGCATCAGCACTTTTTACGATCGAATAATATCCGGCACCGGAATCGATCATCGTCATTCCGCGCGCTTCCAGTGTCGTTTGAAGGAGAGTGAAAAGATCTTCGCGGTGAATCGGATGATTTCCGGCATAACTGATTTTTCCCCCAATATCTTCGGTAACGAAAATATTTTTATGACTGAGTCTCGCTACCAATTTGATAAAGTCTCCAAGTTCCATACCGTCAATGGCAATACTGGCTTTCTCACTCTTCGGCGTATTATCAGCATACACAGGGCTGAGGGCAAAAAGAAAAACGATTAAAAGATTAACGGCTGATTTCATATTCAAGATCCTTTAGCTGATTGTTACGTAAAACAGTAATTTTAATGGCAGAGTGGCGTAATCCTACCTGATATGCCGCAAATACGGCTGCATAGGAGTCAAGCGGTTTGTTATCCACACCGGTGATAATATCCCCTTTTTGAAGGCCCAATAGTGCGAACGGTGTACCCAATGCGATTTCATCAACTCTGAAACCTATAATTTTACCTTGCTGAACCACTTCGTTGATCGTAATATTTTTCCAGGTTTCACCCATATTTTCCGTATAACGATCGATCGTAGAACGAGGAATTGCAAAATTTGAGGCGATAGCGGTTTCATCCGGAACGTATGATGTAACCGACTCTTTAAGATTGAGATGCCCTTCTTCTCCCAATCGCAATACCATACGTTGGCCGTATGCACTAAATACGGCCTGTTGCGGTGTCACACTGACAAGACGATAAAGATTTTTATACATTGCACCCTTATCGACAAACGTCGTTGCCGTATGATCATTTACTGCGACAAAGGAGTGCGAACCATCCATATAAATAGCATTTAAACGGTGTAGAACAGGTGTAAGAACATCTTGAATCACTTTTTTCATCACTGCAGCGTTACCGTCAAAACGGAGGGCAAAAAGCTGCCCGAGATGGTATGGCTCGAAAAAGGGGATGATTTCGCTCCGAGGATGTTCAATCGAAGTCGGTTTTAAAAACGGCAGGAGAGCGGTTGATATACTTAAAGCAATCACTATCGGTAAGGCCGTACGGTTTAGACGACTTAGAGTATGATCATTAAAAAGAGGTTTCATAGACCAGCCCTTTGTCCGATTTATGTAATTTCGCCAGTAAAAGCGGATAAGCGCGCATAACTTGAGAAGGTTCAAAGATCACTTCCAGCCGCTCGTTTTTCAAATCAATCTCTCCGTGAACGGGACCGAATCCCCCCTCCCCTTCTATAACGACAGTCAATGGATGTAACAGACTGTAGGTAAACGTCAAATACTCGATCCCTTCGGGAAACAACGAGGCGAATTCTCCGCTGAAATTCAAGGACGTAATCGTTGCACGATTAAAAAAGATCAGCGGAATAATACGGATGTGATCGATTGTTCCGATCGGCATTGAGTCCAATAACAGCGACGCATCCCGTACATCCAGATAAAGGAAGCGGTCATGTATCTTCTCCCCGCTCAAATACAAATGCTCAGTTGAAAAAGCCTCTTCCGCTGAATAATAGATATTTGATTTCGGCAAGAAGATAATAATTCCCAGCAGTAAAAGAGCACAAAATGAAAGAATTTTCTTCATTGTTCAATCTCCACACTGATAGTTCCGCTATTTCCATTCCGAGACAGCACGAGTTTTTTGATCACAAATGGAGCATTTAAAAGAGTAGAAGCGATTCGGTCAAACTCATTGCCGGAGAGATCGCCGTATTCCAAGAACAGACTCTTTTGTCTCTTTTCCTGACGGATCAATGCAGGATGCGTTAGCAAAAAATCGGTCTTTTGTTTGATTTCCGGTGAATTTTCCCAACGTGTTTTAAGCGATGACAACCGCTCAAATGTCTGGACACTTGCATCACGCTGAGCAGCCGCTTCATTCAAAACCGAGTGCTCGTGCATCATCCATCCTGCTGCAATGGTGATCGCAACAAACGATACTCCGACTACGAGGGTGGCAGGATCAAATTGGGTTTTCATTGAATGCTCCCTTCTAAGGAGTTCTCTTTGATCGTCACGGCATTGGTTTTTAGAGTTTTTGCCACACTGTCGCGTACTTTTTCCGCATTTTGAGGTGAAGGTGTGGCAATTTTAAAATGCACGGTTCCGTTTTCATACGAGAATGACGTTACATACTCACCCACTGCTGTTCCCGACACCGTATTGGAACTACCGGGAACCAGCAGAAGATTACGATCTCCCGGTTTTGAACCGGGTACGAGAACAATCCCGTTTGTGACCGGTGCAGGTGTCCCTACAGGTACTGCACTCGGCAAATCGGTATTGTTGTTTTCCAAGGTCAACGTCGAAAAAGCGGCAGCTATTTTACGCAATTTCATCTGTTCCGCTTCTTTTTTCTCCCAAGACGAAGCAAGTGCATCCAACTCCATTTGCGTTGCCGGAAGATGTTTTTCGATTTTCATCTCTTCTTGCTCATCTATAATCTTTGCCGCTTCACGGTACGAATATCCCCCTTGTATCAGAAGGTTGATTAGGATAATGAGTGAAAGGGAGGCTGTAAAGGTGAGCGTTTTTTGTGTGACATCTCCCCCTTTGTACATTTCAGCTTTAAAACCGGACAAACACGGTGCAAGGTTTTTAAGGGATCCCTCTAAATCGTACTTTGTCGGTTCGCTTATATATTTTGATGCCAATCGTACGACGACTCCGTCATTTAATGCCAAAACAGAACCGTTTTTCAAAGAGACGGGAAGAAGATCAAGACCGAAAGCTTCCTGCGCGAGCATAAAACGTTCAACCGATGCGGGATTAACTCCTGCTTGTTCCAGTCGTATACGAATCAGTTCCGGGTCAAAAGCGCTTAGGAGGTATCGCCCTTGCTCTAGTTGAAAGGCTTCGTAACGGGTCCGTTCATCGCTTACATCGAAATAAGAGGGAGCATACCGGACGGCTTCTTTAGGAGTAGCAACAGGGAGTGAAGCAATGCAGATACGATAAAGGTCGGGAGAGAGGATCAGGACCAGTGGATCGTTGCCAGAGGGTATATGGCAGATAGAATGGTCCAGATAACCGTAACGCCGTTTTCCGAAACAGCGTACAGTACGGATCAAACGATCGGCTATCGACTGTACTACGTTCATTGAATAATCTCCAAACGATTCAACATGCGGTTGAGCGTATCGATATGAAATTCAAACTCGCTTCGTGTACCGTCCATTTCCATGGCTACCTTTCCGATCAGAGGATAAGAGTTCCCTGCACTATACGTCATAAACCACGTATCATACACAGGTGAGAGCTGTGCCGCAGCGGCAACAACTTGTTCTTTGCTCTCAAACGGAACCGTTCTAAGGTCCGTTATACGATGAAGCGTTTCAGTATCCATTTCCGGAACGATAAGAGCAACAAGTTCCGGCGAAGCGTAGTTAATGTCTATTTTCTCTCCTTCAAAACCGATAATCCGTTCCCACGGGATTGCAAGAATCTGACGATCTTTTGTCAATGCAAGATAACGCGCGATAATCTGTCTAAACTGGGCAAAGTTTTCAATCGACCCGTTATGGAAATCCGAAAAAACTGCCGCGACTTCACTTCCCGCTTGGCGCTCCGCCAAATCAGTATCAATTGTATCGTAAAGAATGTTAATAAATGTATCCGGTGCTGCTATGGGATAGTGCGTGAAAATGGCCGATAAAAGAGTGGAATACGGTTCTATCTGCTTGCCGCTCGCATCGCATACTTTGTTAATATTGAAGCGTCCTAAAGACGAATGCAACGAAGCATCCAAAGTAAATCGTCCGTCCGTCGAACGGCTTGACAGCGGTAAAATCATCGCGTATTCCAAGTCATGCGCAGAGCCGATTTTAGAAAGCATTCCGGGTAGAAGCCGTTTGAGATCACTCGAAATTTTACTGATTTCCGCATCAATTCGACTCCGTTCGGACAGACGCAGCAATTGATCACTTTGAGAAAGTAAAAGTGCGATACCCCCACTCATAATCGCAATCAGAAGCAGTGTCATCAGTAATACGGCACCGCGACGTTTCATCCCCATAAACCCTTCACTATTTATTATTTTTATTAATTATAAAAACTCATTTTACCGATTCAGCCCTTCTATATAAATTAATCAAAATTCATCAAATCAATGTGTATATCCATCCGTCAATGTCATTAAAAAAGCAACAATGGCATCTTCTTCCTCATTTGTCAATTTGAGATCACCGATAAAATCTTTATTGACGTTTTCAGCTACTTCAGGAGTTCCCCACCTTGCAGGGTCCGAATCACGGGTATTGTAAAAAGAGACCACTTGTTTCAGTGTCGTAAATACACCGTTATGCATGTACGGTCCGGTTAGCTCCACATTACGAAGCGTCGGAGTTTTGAATTTTCCTCTGCTTTGCGCTACGCGCCCATCTGCAATTACCTGCGGATTGCGTGCCAACCCTATATCAACATAGTTTGCTCCGTCCGGATTGTACTCGCTTGAAAGGGTATAAAATTTATTATTCGGATTTTTCGGAACACCGATATTTTCATAATCATACTCGGTAAAGAGTGCCGGCACCGTCGTCAAATCTTCATTAGCCACAGGATGACATACAAAACATTTGGCTTTGCCGATAAAAAGGTCCAACCCCAATTTCTCTTGAGCCGTTAGATTCGCGTCTCCTTTTTGGAAAGCATCGAATTTTGAGGTAAATTTTGAGAGTTGGGATGTCCGTTCATACGTTGCAAGCGCGTCGCCGATAGCCGCATACGTTTTGTTTTCATCAGCAAAAATGCTCTGTCCGTATATCCGTTTAAATTCATCGGCATAAGGAGCTTGTGCAATTTTGCTGATATAGCTCTCTTTTGAAGCATTGTGCATTTCGACAGGATTGAGAGGCGGTCCGCCTGCTTGCAGTTCCAATGTCGCTGCACGCCCGTCTAAAAATTGCCCTCCGACATACCCGGTCCCGTCATAATAAAATTCGGGCGAATACTGTGAATAAGCGATAGTAGGGGCATTGCGATCCGCGAATAATCCGGCAACCGCACCCTCCGATGTCGGAAATGAGTGATTTGGATTCGCAAATCCCGCCTCAGGCGAATGGCATGACGCACACGATTGACCTACAGGATCGGAGAGATTCGTATCAAAAAAGATTGCCTTGCCCAAAGCAATTTTTTCGGCTTCGGTAATTTTTACCTCTTGCGTCGTCGTTGTGGTGTTTGTATCCGATGTTGCATCGCTTTTGCACCCTACGATAATACAAAATGCGATGGCACTCAATGTTCCTATTATATACCGTTGTTTCATCTGTTTCATTTTTGATTCCTCTTCTTTGACCAAAAATCGACGAAGGATTATTGGTCAAAAAAGAGTCCCCCGAAAGGGACATTATCCTTTAGCGGATAACAGGCAGTTTCATGTATCCGATAGCCGCTTTTTTCTTATCGACGGCATCAAGTGCTTGTTGTACCGTTGCATTGGTAGTTGTCCAATCACCAGGATGTTGAATACTCGACATCACATACCCGTGTCCATTGAGATTATCGATAGCTTGTAGACCTGTAGCTTCAGCTCCGACAGTCGTAGAAAGGATACGAGAAAGTTTTTTCGTATCGACGTTGTATGCCCAAACATAGTTGTTAACATGTAAACCGCTGTCTTCACCGACAAAGAGCGTTCTCATTTTTTCTGAGTATTTGAGATTATCCGGATTTGCGATTTTATTCACATCACCGGTATTACCGAATGCGTCTTTAGCAATCGTCAATCCAGTCAACACAGGCATTGCATTCATGCTAGCAGCAACATAATCACTGGAGATGGCTGCATTTTGTGTATCTTTTTGTCCGCTGGTTAATGAAAGTTCAAACACCGCACCCGCTTTTTCAACAGGAACATGGATATCATCTACAGGATCAGATGCGCTTGTCGCCATCCCTTTTTCCATGTATGAAATTGCCATATAGACTTTTTTGTCTTTGGCATTGACGGTTACACCTTCCATTTTGTTAAACTCGCTGGTTGCCCCCAAAAGTGCTCCATAACGACGGGATTCAAGGAAAGCTGCTGCGAATTCCATTCCGGATTTAACCTTGAGGTATTCCGTCCCTTTATAGGTTTTGATTTTTGTGTATCCGGCGGTTGCAGCGCCTGCTGTATCAAAAATATCGCTGAATTTTGTTTTATTATCGATAAGTGCTTTTACCGCCGCATCGGTAGCATGACCGAGTTTGATCCATGTTAGATTTGCTTTAACAGCACGATCGGTTGAATCACTGATTTGATTCCATTTTGCCGCATACAGCGTTCCTGCACTCAAATTACCCGCAGTATCGGCGACGTACATAAAGAGCATAGTGTAATCGCCGTCATCTCCGAAATAAACCGTTTTGTTATCCGGCATAACTTCCGCCAGCTCATGAGAGAAACGTCCCATGCTGTAATGTTTTGCAGTGGTTGTTGCCCCTGCGGCTGTTACTGAAGTCTCATGGATAAATCCATAGTTATACACATTTGCTGTCGTAGTGTTGCCGAAGTAGGCATTTGGTCCATCCAGTGCATCCGTACCGGATCCTGTTCCTAATTCAACTTTATAGGCATTCGGCTCATACTCTTCACTTCCGAGGTGAGTCGTCCATGGAGTCATACTAGCCGCACACGTAATCCATAATCCGCCGACGCTGCTGGTATCGATGTTTTTGATTGACGTTACACTCAAATTACCGTTCGTGTCTTGCGCGAGCTGGCTAAGATTCATCATAGCCGGTAAAACGCCGTATCGGCTTGCACCGCCGGCATCCGAAGTTACGTATTCAAATTGTGAAACCATTTGAATCGTGTTTCCGATTTGCATGACACTTTGACCGTCCGGAGTATCTGAAACAAACGGAGTTGCCGTTGCCGTACTCGTATCCATAATTGGGTTACCGTTTACATCCAAAATCGCACCAACCGTTGTTCCGCCGATCACATCACCCGTGTTCATAAGCGTTTTATACTCGATAGGACGGATGATGCGTGTTCCGTCGCTGTATTTGACAGCCACATACGCTTCTGAATAGATATGATCCATTTTATCCGCTGTTGTCGGAGCTTCCATTCCGATAAACTCCGTACTCTCTACCGTAGCAGTAGCAGGGACGGTACCTTTAGTTGAAAGTTCCGCTAAAGATTCACGGAAATGAGATTTAACTTCATTAGACGTCTTAACTGTTGCTCCGGCAGCAGTCAAAGAGTTTGATACATTCGCATCATCCGATAAATCGAGCGATTTGATTTTTGAAGCTTTTATAGTATCGATTACAATACCATTTGTGGCATTGCCGTCATTATCCAAAGATTGAAGAAGGAGAAGCATATTGGTTGTTTTTGTACCATCGATTCCATCATCACTAAGGTCAAGTGGAGTTACGAGAGTCGACCCGTTTGTCTCACCTAAAAGAGCACCGTTTTGTCCAAGATAGAATTTGACAGTTTTGCCTGATTCGTATTTGAACGTACCGTTCTCATCTGTAGTACCGGTCGTAGAACCGCTGACATAATAGAGCCCTTTGACAGCACTATCGATAAATGTTCCGGTTTGAACACTTGCAGTGGTAGAAGAAGATGAGCCGCCGCATCCAACAAAAATCGATGCGCCTAAAACAGCCGTTGCTGCAGCAAGAGAATAAGTCCGTAAATGCATGGGAGTCCCTTTATTTGGTGTTTCATTACACCAAAATAGTAGAGAATACGCATTACGAATCTATTACTGTAATGTTATCTTTCTGTAATCATTTTAAACTAATGAGAGTTTTTTTTAGTTAAAAAAGCAATCTCAATAGAACTGCTTCTTCTAGACATAACATTTGAAGAGACTTAATAACTCCCCTCACCGACGGTGATAACATAGTTATCATCCACCTCCACGACACCGAATGCATGCTGCCCGCAAAAGCTTTCATTCATCTCCTGCGCCCATGCACGTGCGATTCGCATCGCATTTTCTTTATCATCTAACGTTTTTATTTGAGGCATATTTTTTCGAATTGCACATTTGCACAATTTTTCTACAACAACATGATGATCCATAATTATTCCTTCTATAATTCTGTCTCGAATGAGGCAAGCTTTAGTGCCATAGCAACAACTAATGTTTACAGCCGCAACCGCCGCCAACCATTCCGATGACAAAATTGTCGTTCACTTCGACTAACTGAAATGTATGTTTACCACAAAAGCTCCCGTTCATGTGCGCCATTTGTATTTCAGCCGCTTCAAATGCAGCATCTTTCCCTTCAAAGGTAGCGATTTGGGATAATCCCTCTTTTTTTGCGCAGCTGCACAATTTTTCGATAACGACGTGGTGTTCCATATAACAATCCTTTTTAGTTGATTAAAAAAGTCTCTGCATAGAGTGTTCCAGAACGGGACAATAGTGAAACCGATATAAGAAAAATAAATTTTAAACTGCCATTTAATCAAATCAATGTTAAAATGAACGATATTTACAATTTGGATCTTAATGAGACGCATCCTTTTTATAATTGCCCTGATATTAATGAACGGGTCAGCGTCAAGTGCATCTTCACCTTCTTCCCATCACATTTTAAATGTAGGTATCGTCTCATTTCGCCCTATCGATGAAAATCAACAGATTTGGCATCCATTAGTGGATGAAATTCATGCATTTAATCCACAACTCGATGTGAACCTAACCTCAGGTTCATTAGAAGAGATCGAAAAGCTCGTCCAAAACAATACACTTGATTTCGTTATTGTCCATCCTGCGGCTTTCATTGAGATGGAGTACAAGTTCGGTATAACCAACATAGCCTCAATTATTCGGCAAACAACCGCGGATGGTCAGCATTTGATCCGCTACGGCGGAGTAATCATTACCCTGTCAAAGAGAAATGATATTCAAACCTTGTCCGATGTTCGAGGAAAAACAATCGTTACAACGCATAAAGAAGGGACTGCGGCAATGCTTATGCAGCAAGAAGTCCTTGCCAAAGCCGGAGTTGATATCCTCCACGATTGCCATATGCTCTATACCGGTCAGCCGACCGACAAAGTCATAGAGACACTTCGATCCGGCCAAGCCGATGTTGCCTTTGTCCGTACCGGATATCTGGAAGAAATGGCGGATAAAGGGAAAATCAAACTCAATGAGTTTCGTGTCATAGCACCTCAAATTAACAACGGTTTCCCATACCTGCACTCAACCCCGCTCTATCCCGAATGGGCGGTTGCTTCAACCACGCATCCTTCAAATGAGGATGTCAAAGCTTTTACGGTTGCACTTTACAGTATCCATACCGATGCATCGAAAGATTTCCATGAATTCGGAATCCCTCTTTCTTATAAAAGTGTCCGTGAGCTTATGCAGAAACTGCACGCGTATCCCTTTGAATCAAAACCGCTTACCCTTACGGACTTGATTCATCAAAATGTCTTTATTATTATGGGTATCCTGATGATAATCGTTTTGGGTGCAGTAACAATGTCATGGGTATTTCGACGACAAATACATCAAATCAAAAAACAGAAAGATCAAATCGAAACAATTCTCTCCACAGCTTCAGACGGTATTCATGTCCACGATCTGGATGGAAAGCTTTTACTCTTCAGTGATTCTTTTGCAGAAATGTTAGGATACACACATGATGAAGCCGCTCAACTGAGCGTATTCGACTGGGATCACCATTTTAATCCTGATAAAATCAAAGAGATGATGCAGCATCTCAAAATGCAAAAAGCTAAATTTGAGACAAAACATACGCGTAAAGACGGTTCTGAAATTGATGTTGAGATCCATTCACAAGGGATTATGATCAACGATCACTACTATATCTTTGCATCTGCTCGTGATATCACCAAACGTAAAGAAGCCGATTTAACCCTCCTTCAGCACAATACGATTTTTGAAAATATTGCCGAAGGGGTTTACGCGGTTGATACACAGGGTATCTGCACCTATATTAATGCCGCAGGGCTCAATATGCTCGGCCTTAAAAGTGACGACATTGTGGGAAATCTACCGCATAGCCTTTTCCATTTTCGCCATCAAAACGGAGTAACGTACGATCAGAACCAATGTCCGATATCGGAAGCTGTCAGCGAAGGACATGCCGCGCATGTAGAGGAGACATTTATTCGTAGTGATGGAACAGTCTTTCCGGTTTTCGTCACAGTTTCTCCAATCATTCAAGACGAGACTGTCATTGGATCCGTCGTTACGTTTGTCGATATTACCGAGCAAAAAATGTACAATGACCGCCTCATCGAAGAAAAAGAACGATACGATCATATCGCGCATCATGACCCTTTGACCGGCCTTCCAAACCGCCTCAGCCTTATTGAAAAACTTCAATTGAAGACATCAGGAATGGAAGATCACCCGTTCGCCCTCTTTTTCCTCGATCTGGACGGATTTAAGGAAATCAATGATTCCTACGGACATCGTTTCGGGGATACTCTTTTAATCCATTTTAAATCATTACTCCAAGAAATATTCCCCTCGGAAACCTTTATCGTCCGTACAGGAGGAGACGAATTCGTTATTCTTTTACATTGTCAAAAAGATCAGAAACTTATACAATCCATCATGACTAAATTGGTCAATATTTTAAACTACCCTTTTCATATTAACGAAACAGATGTTTACATTACTGCCAGCGTCGGGATCGCGATGTATCCGAATGATGCTCTGACTCCGGAAGATTTACTCCAACATGCCGATGCAGCAATGTACAACGCTAAAAAAATGGGGAAAAACACCTTTAGCCTATACAATACCGTTCTGACCGAAAATGCATTGTATCGGACGACGATTGCTACCAATCTCAAAAAAGCTCTTGCAGCAGGAGGCTTAGAACTATATTTTCAGCCGCAAGTGGATGCCTATACGAGTGAAATCATCGGTGTTGAGACATTATTGCGCTGGTTTTCCCCGGATGGACCGATTTCACCTGCAATCTTTATCCCTATCGCCGAAGAGATGGGGCTTATTCAAGAGATAGGAGAATTCGTCCTTCGCCAAGGATGTCTCATTGCCTCAAAATGGGCACAAAGCAAATTGTTGAACGGACGCATCGCCATTAATGTTTCAGCACGTCAACTCGTTCATCTTGATTTTCTTTCGACACTCGAACACATTATTCATGAAACACAATGTGATCCATCATGGATAGAACTCGAGATTACGGAAAGCTCTATTCTAGAAAATCCCGAAAAAATGATTGCACTTCTTACTGTTATTAAAAGTAAAGGCTTTACAATTTCACTCGATGATTTTGGCACGGGATATTCTTCTCTCTCATATTTAAAAAATCTTCCGATTGATAAACTGAAAATCGATATATCCTTTATCCGGAATATCACACATGAGCCTAAAAATCAAACTATCGTTAAAACCATTATTGCTTTGGCAAAAGGGTTGGGAATGACACCTCTGGCAGAAGGGGTGGAAACGGCTGATGAACTTGCATTTTTACAGTTACACGGTATTGGTTCGATACAAGGGTATTATTATTATAAACCGATTCCACAAAAAGAGGTAGAGTCGATATTACAACACTAAAGTGTACAATCAAAAACATCCTTTTCTCTATGGTATAATGATTGATCTTTGAATAAAAGGGATAGAATGGAGTCAAAAGATTCACAAAGCGTAAAGAGTGCTTTGAAAATCTCTGTTTATTATCTCCTTTTCGGATTCATATGGATCTATTTTTCGGATAGTGTGGTAGAATTACTATCGGCGGAAAATCCCCATAAACTCACGCTTCTTCAAAATTATAAAGGTTGGTTTTTCATCGTATTAACCGCCTCACTTCTCTTCATTTTAATCTATCGATTGCTACACAAGGGATTTATCCAATTTACGCGACGAATCAACGAGCAAACAGCGGCTCATGAGAAACTTGCACAGCAAGATATCCTTCTGAGTACGATTCTCAACAGTTCTCAGGATGCGATCTTTGCAAAAGACATGGAAGGCAAATACATATTGTTTAATACCGGCGCAGGCGAACTTGTAAATATTGCACCGGAGAAAGTTATCGGTAAAACGGATGAACTCCTTTTTTCTACTGAAGCAGCAGAAAAAATACGGGAAATGGATCGTTTAACGCTCTTAGGAGGCGCAATCCATAATCATGAAGAAGATTTGATAACCTCCGGCGGAATACAAAAAAGCTTTTGGGTTACGAAAGGGCCTCTGTTTACTGAAGGTAGAAAGACATTCGGTCTTTTTGGTATTTCCCGTGACATCACTGAACAAAAGATGGTTCAAGCCCGCCTGGAACAGCAAAACGCCCTCTTGAATTCACTGATCAACAGTTCTCCCGATGCGATTGTAATCAAAGGGCTAGACAGACGATACATCGTATTTAATGAAGCCGCTGCCCACCTTTCAGGTGTTGCGGTTGCTAACGCATTAGGCAAAACTGCCGATGAAATTTTCCCATCTGAAATAGCAGACATCATTAACAAAATAGACAACGAACTCTTGGAAAACAAATCTGTGAGTGAACATGAAAAAATGATGCTTATGCCCAACGGAACCAGACCCGTTTATTGGGTCACAACAGGGCTGCTTAGTACCGAAAACGGTGAGTTATTCGGTATTTTCGGAATCTATCGCAATATCACGGCAGCCAAGCAATATGAACAGGCAATTATCGACGCCAAAGAACATTTCGACTATATGGCACACCATGATCCACTCACCGATCTCCCTAACCGCACGAGTTTGATCGAAACACTTCAACTTCAAACATCAGGGACAGAGAGTCATCCGTTTGCGCTTCTCTTCCTCGATTTGGATGGGTTTAAGGAGGTCAATGACTCCTATGGCCATCGATTCGGAGATGAACTTTTAATCCGTATTACACATTTATTGCAGGAACTTTTTCCACCTGACACCTTTATTTCCCGTACCGGTGGAGATGAGTTTGTTATCCTTTTATCATGTCATCAAGATAAAAATATCATACATAATACCATGTTCAACCTCATCGATATACTCAATAATCCGTTTCATATCGAAGAGATAGATATGTATATAACTGCCAGTATCGGTATCGCGATGTATCCGACTGATGGATGTTGTGCCGAAGAGCTCCTTCAAAAAGCTGATGCGGCAATGTACAACGCAAAAAATATGGGAAGAAATACCTATAGCTTCTACGATATTGTCTTTACCGAAAATGCGCTTTACCGTACCACGCTCGCAACACAACTCAAAAAAGCGTTGCAAAGCAATGAGCTGGAACTCTATTTTCAACCCCAGATTGATGTTCATACGGAAAATATCATCGGTGTTGAAGCACTGTTACGCTGGAAGACACCGGAAGAAACAATATCACCTGCCGTCTTTATTCCGATTGCCGAGGAGAGCGGATTAATCCTGCAACTGGGTGAATATGTTTTGATACAAGGATGTCAGATTGCTTCACAATGGGCAAAAGAAGGGCTGTCGTTTGGACGAGTAGCTATCAATGTCTCGGCACGTCAGCTTACCCATATCGACTTTCTTGCAACGCTTGATCGCATCCTTCAAGAAACAGAGTGCGACCCTTCATTAATAGAACTTGAAATTACCGAAACCTCTATTCTCGAAAACCCTGAAAAAATGATAGCCCTTTTGGATGTCATCAAAGCAAAAGGGTTTAATATCTCGATTGATGATTTCGGTACAGGGTATTCCTCCCTCTCATACTTAAAAAACCTTCCGATTGACAAACTCAAAATCGATATCTCCTTTATCCGTAATATACTCACGGAAGCGAAAAACCAAACCATTGTCAAAACCATAATTGCACTTGCCAAAGGGCTAAAAATGGAAGTACTTGCCGAGGGGGTTGAAACCGCTGAAGAACTCACGTTTCTACGCGAAAATGATATTGATTCGATACAAGGGTACTATTATTACAAACCCATCCCTTCCTCTGAAATCAAACCATTGCTTTTGCATTACAAAGATCTCTAATATAAAATTCATTATTATATTTAATGCTTAATCTGTAATTATTCGGTATTGAAAAGATTTAAACCCTCTGAAACACAGTATAATGTTTTGAAGTAACTTGACTAGATACATGTCGATGAGAAAAGATGAAAAATTTGCACCAAGAACATATAGAAATAACCAATGAAGTCAAAGAAGCAATTAAAGATCTAAAAATTGTATTTCCAGCCCTGTATGGAAAACTCTATCAAGAATCGGCACATTCGCGTGATGTTGAACTCAAACCCGATGAACTATTGACACGTGAAATGTTGGATGAAAAAATCGTACGTCATGTTATCACCCTCGCCGATTGTGCCGACCAGGCAATTAAAGCCATAGAAACCGAGAACAAAGCTATTTTAGCTACCGTTTTATCCGAAACAAAAAAACTTCAAAAAGAGATTCAAGAGCTGCAAAAAATCGTATACGAGGACGGTCTTACTAAAAGTTATAATCGAAAATGGTTTGAAGACACCGTTCTTGATCATAACCACTTATCTTTGAGAGAAAGCGGTACGATCGTACTTATCGATTTAAATAAATTCAAAGAGATTAACGATACCTACGGACATGTCATCGGAGATAAGGTTCTCATTCATCTTACAGTTAAACTCAAAGAGACCGGAGGTCGGGTCGTCCGTTATGGAGGAGATGAATTTATCGTTATCTTTGATACCCATATCAATACACCTGAAATCGAAGAAAAAATGGAAAAGCTCCTCCGTTATTATGAAAAAATCCATTTCAAAGTGGAAGATCAATCGTTTAAAATCAGTTTCGCTTACGGGTTGGCCCCATTTACCCGGGGTGCAGATATTTCGAGTGTTATCGGAAGTGCAGATAAATCCATGTATAAACATAAGAATAATAAATAACCCTTCAACTCTTACGACCTTGACTGGAGCTAAATGATGAACGATACCATTGAAAAGCTACAGAAAGAACTTGCGGCAACGCAACGGGCATTGGCTGAATCTGAAGAACGCCGTATCCTTCAGGAGACGGAGACATGCAGACAAATCGAAGAAGCCCATAAAGAGTGGTTAGCCGCTTTGGATGTGGTAGGCGATCCTATATTCATGTACGATAAAAACTTTCGAATTCTCCGCTGCAATCGAGCCTATCAAAAACTAGCCGGACTCCCATTCAACCAGATCATCGGACGTCCCTATTTTGAAATATTTCCAAAAAACCTTGCACCATTGCAGGTTTTAGAGCAATCCTATACTGATGGAGATGAAAAAGAGATTCAAGTTGGCGAAACTTTTTTCCGTTCTCGGTTTTACCCATTAAAAGACAAAAATGGCCAATACCTCCATTCCGTACACCTTCTCGAAGATATTACGGAACACATGCAAACGAAACAGGTCCTCAATGACAGTGAAGAAAAATTTCGCAGCATAACGACTTCCGCTCAAGACGCTATTCTCATGATGGATGATGAAGGGAAAATATCGTATTGGAATGAAGCCGCCGAAAAAATGTTTGGTTATACGATGCAAGAAGCAATCGGACAATCACTTCATGACCTGCTCACACCCGAACGTTTTCTCGCTGCTCATTATATCGGTTTCAGTCATTTCCAAAAAACGGGAGAAGGCCCTGCAGTCGGAAAGACCCTTGAACTAGCAGCTTTAAAAAAGGACGGAACGGAATTTCCGATCGAACTTTCCCTCTCAGCCGTTAAGATCTCAGGTCGTTTAAATGCGATAGGCATCATCCGTGATATCTCGGAACGGAAAAAAAGTCAGGAACTCTTACGACAAAGCGAAGAAAAATTCCGTTCCCTCGTCGAATCTTCCATCGACTGGATATGGGAAGTCGATCAAAACGGACGCTATACGTATGCCAGTCCGAGAGTTGAGACATTACTCCAATATACACCTGAAGAAGTATTGGGGAAATCCCCTTTTGATTTTATGCTTCCGGATGAATCACAGCGCCTAAGCGAAGGGTTTACAAAAATGCTCATCCAACAAGCGCCGATTCGGACCTTGGAAAATACCAATGTCTGTAAAGACGGAACGATTAAAATATTGGAAACAAGCGGAGTCCCTTTTTATGATCAGAACGGTGCGTTCGCAGGTTATCGCGGGATTGACAGGGATATCACCGAACGCAAGCAATCTGAGATATCCATAAAACGTGCCAACCGAGCCCTCAAAACACTTTCTGCAGGAAATATGGCATTAGTACGGGCAAAAAACGAAAGCGAATTACTCCAAAACGTTACCGATATTATCGTTAAACAAGCGGGGTATAACCTTGCCGTGGTTGTCTATGCCGATGAAAATACCCAAAAAAGCCTTACTCCTGTCGCTGCCGCAGGCATGAAAGCAGATAATCATAATTGGGCAAACGATGTAACATGGGATGACACGCCAAACGGTCAATTACCGGTATCCCTCGCAATTCGAAGCGGAGTGACACAAGTCTGTCGAAATATTGCGTGTTCGATCGGATTGCAATTTTGGAAGGACACGGCCCTTTCTCAAGGTTATGTTTCCAATATCGCACTTCCTCTCACAAATGGAAAAAAAACCTTCGGAGCCCTTTGTATTTATTCCAGTGAAGAAAATGCATTTGATGAAGAAGAGATCAAGCTCCTCGAAGAACTTGCCAGCGATCTCGCTTACGGAATCATCAATTTACGAGCCCGTGTCCTTCATGAACAGCATGTGACTCTGCTTCGAGAAAGTCTGGAACAGTCCATCCAAACGATTGCCGCTACAGTAGAGGCACGAGACCCCTACACTGCCGGACATCAGAATCGTGTCAGTGAGTTGGCAATCGCCATTGCACAGGAGATGAATCTGAGCGAAGAACAGATTCACGGAATACAACTCGCCGCTATCATTCATGATTTAGGAAAAATCCATATCCCTGCAGAAATTCTCTCCAAACCGGGCAGACTCAACAATATCGAATTCATGCTGATCCAGACTCATCCTCAGGAAGGATACAATATCCTCAAGGATGTCAAATTTCCATGGCCCATCGCCGATATCATTTTACAGCATCATGAAAAAATCGACGGGTCCGGTTACCCGCAAGGATTAAAAGACGAAGAGATACTCATAGAGGCAAAGATCATCTGCGTTGCCGACGTCGTCGAAGCCATGTCATCACACCGTCCGTATCGTGCATCCTTAGGGATTGAACCGGCTCTGGATGAGATCAGACGCGGACGGGGAATATGGTATGATACAACCGTTGTCGATGCCTGTCTAAAACTCTTTGAAGAAAAAAAATTTTTCTTCAGTTTAGACCGTTAACAGACTTCATGACTCTTGGATTCCCCCTTCAATATCAATAAAATTTGATATCCACTTAATTATAAAATAAAGCTATATTAAAATATTTTTTAATATAAAAATATTTCAGAAAAACTATTCATAACTTAATGAGTTAAAATGTGATGATATTGTCATAATAGTTGTACAATAAGTTAAAGAATGAGTATAGATTTCTAGAGCAGGATAGTGATAATGGATGATGGACAAATCGAAAAAGCACTGACTGAATGGGTCGATGCATTGGATGCCATAGAGTATCCGATATTTATGCACGATAGAACATTTCGCGTTTTGCGCTGTAACCGTGCATACCGAGAACATGCAGGACTACCGTTTCAAGAGATTATAGGTCGTCCCTATTATGAACTCTTTCCTAAAAATGATGGCCCAATGCATCATTGTTTGGAAGCGTTGGAATGTACTTCTGAGGATGGAAGCGAAGAAGAGGTCCAAGTTAATGAGCGTCTTTTCTTTTCTCGCGGCGTTATAATAAAAGATGATAATGGCAACTACCTTTATTCATTGCATATTCTCAAAGACATCACCGAACAACGGAAAATCGAACAGGCGCTCCGTGAAAGTGAGGAGAAATTTCGTTCGCTCGTGGAGTCAACCAGCGATTGGATATGGGAAATTAATGCAGACGGGTTTTATACCTATGTCAGCCCACGTGTAAAAGATCTACTGGGATACTCTCCTGAAGAAGTACTGGGTAAATCCCCTTTTGAATTCATGCCTCGCGAAGAAATAGAACGAATCAGCGGTGAATTTCTAAAAATCATTGCTGACCACGCCCCGTTGAATGCACTTCAAAATACTAATCGCTGTAAAGACGGCACATTTAAAATTCTCGAAACCAGCGGGCTTCCCTATTTTAATGAACAAGGTGCATTTTTAGGGTATCGCGGAATAGACCGGGATATTACCGCACGGATACATGCAGAAGAATATCTTCGTGAAAGTGAAGCGCGTTATCGTACGCTGTTTGAAGCAATGCTCAACGGTTTTGCCTATTGCCAAATGATTTATGAAGAAGGTCTCCCCGTAGATTTTTTGTATCTCAATGTGAACAAAGCATTCGAGCAGCAGACCGGGCTCAAAAATGTAGTCGGAAAACGTGTCAGCGAAGTGATCCCCGGAATACGTCAATCTGATCCCGAACTTTTCGAACGATATGCACGGGTTGCTGTAAGCGGCATCCCAGAGCAATTTGAAATTTATGTCGAATCGCTTAAGATGTGGTTTTTTCTCTCTGTCTACAGCCCAAGAATGGGGTATTTTGTCGCCGTCTTCGATGTTATAACTGAACGAAAACGTGCCGAACAAGCCTTGAGGGACGAAGTAACTCGCCGTCGTATTCTGATGGAAAGCTCCCATGACGGTATCGCTGTCATTAACCAAGATTTCAAAATAGTTGAAGCCAACCGCTGTTTTGCCACTATGATCGGCTATACACCCGAAGAGATACTTGATTTGCATATATGGGATTTCGAAGCCACAATGAATGAAGAAGAAGTCCGAAACAAATTTCCCGATATGGGCAGTGTCAATATCACGATCGAAACCCGTCATCGCCGAAAAGATGGCAGCCTCTACGATGCTGAAGTCAGTATTAGCGGAGTAATGATCAATGCTGAACCGATGACCTTTACCATTACACGGGACATTACCGAACGCAAAAAAGCACAGGCTGCCTTGAGCCATGCAAACCGTGCCCTAAGAACACTCTCTGCCGGGAATATGGCACTTGTTCGTGCACAAAATGAGCAGGAGCTTCTCCAACAGGTTACCGATATTATTAAAATACAAGCCGGATACAATCTCGCTATCGTCGTCTATGCCGATAATAATATTGAAAAAAGCCTTACACTGATGGCAAGTTCAGGTATGGAAGAGAATCATTACGAGTGGGCGAAACAGATAACATGGGGTGATACAGAATACGGTCAATTACCTGTTTCCCATGCGATACGCAGCGGAGTAACACAGGTTTGCAGAGATATTCAGTGTGCTATCGGATTTAAACCATGGAAAGAATCAACGCTATTAGAAGGCTATACGTCAAATATTGCGCTTCCTCTTTCCGATGGGAAAAAAGTATTCGGTGCATTGTGTATCTATTCTTCCGAAGAGAACGCTTTCGATGAACATGAAATTCATCTGCTTGAAGAGCTGGCCAACGATCTTGCCTTTGGGGTAATCACTCTACGTACCCGCATTGCACACGACCAACAAGCAAAAGTTTTACGCCAAAGTCTGGAACAATCGATTCAGATTATTGCTGCAACGGTTGAAGCAAGAGATCCTTACACGGCCGGTCATCAACGTCGTGTTGCAGAACTTGCATCCGCCATCGCTCATGAAATCGGTTTAAATACAGAAGAAATCCAAGGTATCCATTTTGCCGCTCTCATCCATGATCTTGGTAAAATACATATTCCGGCAGAAATTCTAGTCAAACCCGGCAGACTCAGCGAAATCGAATTTATGCTTATCAAGACCCATCCGCAGGAAGGATACAATATTCTCAAAAACGTTACATTTCCTTGGCCTATTGCCGATACCATTTTACAACACCATGAAAAAATCGATGGATCCGGTTATCCGCAAGGATTAAAAGGGGAAGATATTCTAATAGGAGCAAAGATTATCTGCGTTGCTGACGTCGTCGAAGCCATGTCCTCCCATCGTCCGTATCGAGCGTCATTAGGAATCGAACCGTCATTGGAAGAGATCCGACGTGGACGGGGAACATGGTATGATCCTTTAATCGTTGATACCTGTCTAAAACTCTTCGAAGAAAAGAGATTTGTCTTTAGTTCCTATTCCGAGTAATGTGTTAACAACTACTCACCTAAAATTACTTGGTTTCGCCCATTCTCTTTAGCACGATAAAGTTGCGTATCCGCCTCTTTATAGAGTTCATCACTCGTCATTAAACTCTCAGGATTGTACAGTGCAATTCCTATCGACACGCTCACACACGAAACGGCATCATTTTTTTCATGTAAAATTGCCAACTTTTCAACCGAAGTACGAATCTGTTCAGCCAAAGTTCTGTATTTTTCTTCATTCATGTCGCTGACAATAACTCCGAACTCTTCTCCTCCAAGTCGAAATGCATATTCGCCGCCTCTCGATGTATAAAATTTGAGTACGTTGGCAATTTTACTGAGTACGATATCTCCCGCATGGTGTCCATAGCTGTCGTTGTAAAGTTTAAAATTATCCACATCCAGCATCATTAATGCCAAACTGGAGTGATGCCGTTTAACACGGTCCAGCTCATCATCAATGATTTTTGTATAAAAACGACGATTATACAGACCGGTCATCGAATCGGTAATCGCCATCTCTTCAATCAGCTTTTGATCCGTAATATCATGTCTGACAGCTGTATAACCTGTAATTTCACCCTCTTCTATATTAGGTGTAATCGTCGTATCAACCCAATAATCACCGCCATCGGATTTACGATTTTTAATCTCGCCATGCCAAATTTTCCCTGAACTGATTGTTGCCCATAACTCTCTAAACAGCTCAGAGGGCATATCAGGATGACGGATAATACGGTGATTTTCTCCGATAAGTTCTTCTTTCGTATAGCCGCTGATCTGACAAAATGCCTCAGAAGCATACGTAATAGTGCCGTATATATCGGTTTGAGAGGTAATAACATAATTATCGATAATGTCGAGATAGCCTTGAAGTTGTTTTGATTTGATTTTAATCTTTTTGGCGAGACGTTGATTGAGTTCTTCAATCTGCTCTTTATAGGTAAACAAGATTTCATTTTGATTATTGAGCTGTTCAATTTTACGCTGTGTTTCTGCAGACATTTGGTTGAATATACCCATTAAAAACTGCCATTCAACGTCGTAGTTTTCAATATTAAAATGGACATTGTAATCGCCATCCGCTATTTTCAAAGCATTTTCTGTCAATTCGGTGATTGGTTTTGAAAAGGATCGAAATACTTTTATAATCAATCCGATAACAATAGAAACACCGATGAAATACATCACTATTAACGTAAGAGAGGGGTCATATCCTTGAAGTACGGACTGTTTTAATTCCCATATGATAGAGAGCAGAAGAAGAAAAAAAAACATAGCTATTGCGATCAGCCATACTACTGTTCGCTGCAATAGAGTCATTTTTTTCATCTGAAACACAACCAAACCTTTAATTGATTTCACGTTCCATCATAAAACTTTATGACACGAATCATGATTTTTTTTGACTAAAACTTACAAAATATTTCGACACTGTGTATAAATGAAACAAATATATCACAAAAAAACTCTTACATATTATTAAGAGTACTTTGTATTTCTCGTTCTTCGTACTAACACTTCGCTAACGGTTCTACGTAATACTTTCAGCATCTAAAACACAGGAGTATCCCATGAAAACATTAGGTCTAATTGCACTGTTAAGCGTTGCAGCATTTGCAACAGATTACAAAACCATGAATATGGAAGAGATGAAAGCAATGCGTGGATCAGTACCGATCGAAGAACGTGCAGCATATCAAGCTGAGATGCAAAACCGTATGCAATTAATGAACCAGGAAGAGCGTCAAATAATGCAAAGAGATATGACTCAAAATAGATTTAATTACCAAAATGGAAGCAGATCATCAATAGGTCAAAGCGGAGCTATGCAGCGCCAAAGAATGCGATAAGTTGAAAAGCTAAGGGTCTGTTGAGTATCTTGCATAAACAACTCTGATATAATTATTCATACCGTTAAAAGGAGTTTCATTGACTATCCTCTTATTGGAAGACGATACAGTTTTAGGTGAAACTCTACATGAAATGCTGAGTGAAGCAGGATATGCGACAGACTGGGTTTCCGATGGTGAAGAGGCAGCGGAAGCTGCCTTCAATACCCGATATGATCTCTACATCTTCGATATCAATGTCCCACAAATCAACGGTTTCGATCTTGTAGAAAGCCTCCGTAGTGCAGACGATCAAACACCTACAATATTTATCAGCGCAATGAGCGATATTGCAGCCATCACAAAAGGCTTTAGTGTGGGTGCAAACGATTATCTAAAAAAACCCTTTTATCCGGAAGAACTTTTAGTTCGGATTGAAGCCCGATTCGGACAGATGAAGCACGATGTGGAATATGGAGAGATCACCTATAATCCAATCAATCATGATGTCAAACGAAACGGTAAACTTTTATCGCTCGGTGATGTTCAGTTACCCTTCTTACGCCTTTTTATAACCAATATCGGCCGTACTATCACCAAAGAAAGTCTATTGGATCTAATGGAACATCCGAGTCAGAGTGCATTACGTGTTGCAATCAATAAACTCAAACATACTACCGGATGGAACATCGAGAATGTCCGGGGAATAGGATACCGTATTGAGAAAAGCTGAACGCGAATCGTTTCTAAAAAGTTTCGGAGTATTTTTTCTCTCTCTCGCCTTATTGAGCGGAGTACTGGAGTATTTTGAATATTTCAAACTGAAACACGACATTCATGAAAAAGTCTACAACGAAATGCGTTTGTGCAGTTACGATCTCAAATGTACCCAATACGAATTTGATTTTGTCCCACTGGAGTCAAAGAAACTCTACCAACTCAGTGAATCAAACCAAGAGCTGTATGCCCTCTTCTCCTTACCAAAAAACGATACCTACGCCCTAAAACTCAGTTTGTCACAGAGTCATTATCAAAAACTGCTGCGACAATCACAAAACCTTGTAATAGGTCATTATCTATGGGCTCTTGCCATCATCTCACTTATTTCAGCCTTCTTCTCCCTTTTTGCTCTTCATCCCCTGCGCCGGGCACTGCGTTTGACCGAAGAGTTCAGTCGTGATATTTTGCATGATCTAAATACCCCTCTAGCGGCGCTTCGTTTAAATGTCAGCCGGTTAAGCATCGCACAAAAGGATGAAAAAAAGATAGCGCGAATCACACAGAGCATCGATACAATCGTATCATTAGGGGATAATTTACGCGGATATCTTGAAGAACATGATGAGAAGCGTGAACATTTCGACCTTCATACTCTGTTGGAAGAGAGACTAATGACCTTTCAAAAGCTTTATCCCGATATCACGTTCTCGCTGAATCAAGAAACGCTCCTACTCGATACGAATCGAGACGCTTTTATGCGGATAATCGATAATCTGTTTAGCAATGCCGCTAAATACAACATTCATTACGGCACAGTTACTATTGGCGTGAATAGGAGTAATGCGTCACTTTTGATACAAGATACAGGAAAAGGGATTGACCATCCTGAAAAGATTTTTGAACGTTTTTACAAAGAAAATGATCGTGGTATGGGCATTGGTCTGCATATTGTAAAAAAGTTCTGCGATATGCTCAAAATTTCCATAGAGGTAGAAAGCCATCCCGGTACAGGAAGCCTCTTTACCCTGCACCTTGCAGCGCTAACGGTTCGCTAATGTTTTTACACCATACTTACATAAAAAAAGGATTCTTATGATCACAAAACTCTCTTTTTTATCCGTGTTCATAGCGGTAATAACACTCGACGCCGCGCAATCGCTCAACGATCAAATCGAAGCGATCAAACATGCCAATCCGCAGGAGAGAGTAGAATTAATGAATGCTCTTAAAATTAAGATTGCTTCAATGAATGAAGAAGAGCGTTCTAATGCGTTAGAAACGCTTAAGAACTCTATGGGTGGAAGCGGGAAGTTTCAAAACGGCTTCTCTCAAGGAAACGGTGTAGCCGGAACTGGTGTGATTCCGTTGCACAATAAAAATATCAATTCCGTTCCAAAACAGCAAGGACATTAATGAAACGGAGTTATCTTGTTTTTCTATTAATGAGTACTTCGCTATTAGGGTACACAGACAGTGATATGGACGGTGTAGAAGACATTTATGACAAATGTCCGCAAACATTATTTAGTGATTTGGTCGATCGTGACGGATGTGCGATACAAAGTACGCAAAACACAATCCATTATGATCTCATTCTTGCTGAAGAATATTCAAAAATAAACTACGCTTCACTGCAAAATAGCGATACATGGACAACGTCATTTGAGGCGGATATCTATCTAAAAAACTGGATTCTTCAAGGATTGACATCCTACTACAGTTCCAATTCAACCGACACAACGGCAAACGGATGGAATGACACACTGATAAATGTTTTTTATCGAGTCACACCGACTGAAAAACTCACACTCTATCCCGGTATCGGCGTTGTTATACCAACCTATAAAAGCGGTTACGGTAATGAGGCTGTTGACTATAGCGTATTATTAAATTTGCAGTACGCAATCGATTCTACAAAATATCTGTTCGGTGGATACAGCTATACATGGGTCAATGATACGAATGTGATACAAGCAACCTATCAAAATACGCAAATGTTTCAGGCAGGATTAGGATATCAGTTAACCCCTAAATCAACGATTAGCCTCTCATATAACCAATATGATACGATCTATCAAGATATTGAAAGTATTCAGAGCATTCATGCAGGATACATGCAAAACATCACTACACATTGGTCAATCGGAGGCGATTACGGCTACGGTCTGAGCGATTCAGCAAGCGACCATTCATTTATAATCGGGCTAAAATACCATTATTGAGAAGTAATGAATCACACTAGATAGAAAGTGTGTTTCATTTTTCTATGAGAGCGGTGTCGTTTGAACAACGAAATACAGTTCGTCTTTAAGAGTATTGAGGCTTTTTATAACATTACTTCGTCGTGTCTCATCGAGATCGAAATGCTGTTCGATTGAATCGTAGATACGGTCGATACTGGCATAGATTTCGACCATAAGTTCTGCTTTTAGTTTATCCTGTACACCGGCCATAAATCATCCTATTTGTTTGACTAAGTCTTTCGTAAAAAACTCAACCAAAAAAATCCCCGATAAGGGGAAAATGACGAGAAACAATGAAGTTTGTCCCGCAAGGGGACAAAGGTTTAGCGAATGAGGTCGAAGAAGTAGTCGGTTGTTGCGATACCTTTAGTATCTTCATCCAATTGGTCAAGAACTTTGTTCGTGATCCAAGTAAGAAGGTTCAACGCTCCGTCGTATCCGCTGATAGAGTAACGGTGTAGGTGATGACGGTCAAAGATTGGGAATCCGATGTAGATCAACGGAGTACCAGTATCACGCATCAACTCTTTACCATAGCTGTTACCGATCATGAAATCAACAGGTTCAGTGAAGAGAAGTGAACGCATTGCCCACAAGTCTTTACCAGCCCATACATGGAGGCTGTCTTTAGCCGGAGATGTATCGAGCAATGCTCTCATTTCATCTTCCCAACCGTTCGGTGCATTGTGGCAAAGAACATGAGTCGGCTCAGCACCCATCTCTAACAAGAATGAAACAACACCGAGAAGGAAGTCAGGATCACCCCAGATAGCGAATTTTTTACCGTGCATATACGGATAGCTGTCTTGCATAGCATCAACCAAACGGCCGCGCTCTACTTTAAGTTTTGCAGGAACTTCTGTACCTGTCAATTCTGCAAGTTTCATAACAAACTCATCAGTCCCTTTAAGACCGATTGGGTTGCTTGTTCCACCAGCATGTTTCCAACGTTTTTCTACCATTTTCATAGTTTTAGACGTTGCATATTTTTGAAGAGAAATGGTTGCACTTGAATTGATACAATCTTTTGCGTCTTCGATTTTTGTTCCGCCTTGGAACATTTCGTATTGACCAGCCGGCATATCCCATTGATCAGAGTGGTCACCCAACATGATATAGTCTGTACCGAATGCTTCTACGATGCTTTTTACTGAACGAAGGCTTCCGATATACGTTTCAAAACCAGGGATGATATTGATACGTTGTTTTGTTTCGCCTTTTTGACCTTCAGTAAGTTGAGACATGATACCGTGCATCATGTTATCGTAACCAGTGATGTGGCTTCCTACGAATGAAGGAGTGTGTGCATATGGAATCGGATATTCTGCCGGTAAATATTCACCTTTATCTTCTTCTTTAGCAGCAATGATGAACGCCATCAAGTCGTCACCGATAACTTCAGCCATACAAGTAGTAGAAACTGCGATCATTTTAGGTTTATAAACTGCAGCACAGTTTTTAAGACCCTCTTTCATGTTCACCAATCCACCGAATACCGCTGCATCTTCTGTCATAGAGTCAGAAACACATGGTGTTGGCTCTTTGAAGTGACGTGTAAAGTATGAACGGAAATATGCTACACATCCATGTGAACCATGAACATAAGGCATAGTACCTTCAAACCCGAGAGCAACCATAACCGCACCAAGTGGTTGACATGCTTTCGCAGGGTTAACGGTAATTGCTTCACGAGCAAGGTTTTTCTCACGGTAATCCCATGATTTAGTCCACTCAGCAACCTCTTCAACTTTCGCAGGGTTGATTGCGAGCATGGACGACTCAAATTGTTTTTTGTTTTTAAGTACATCTTGGTACTCAGGTCGTTTAAACAGGTCTTTCCCGTTTACGATTTTTTCTACTTCTTGCATTGTGTTTTCCTTGGTATAGACAATTTTCTGCCTCATACGAGGCAAGGAATTTTCAAAGCGCCAAAAGCGCAAGGGCCTGCTGCGAGAGCCAACTCAGTGTGTATTAATAAAGCAGCTGAGCCGGACTAAGCTCGCTCAGTGCAGGGAAGAAGGCTTCAGCCTTCTTTCTCCCATGGTGCTTTTGAATGTGCCCATACAGGAGAGTTGATCGCAAGATCCATATCCTGGGCGAAAATAGCGAATCCATCGTACCCGTGGTAAGGTCCGCTGTAATCCCATGAGTGCATTTGACGGTATGGAAGACCCATTTTTTGGAATACATACTTCTCTTTGATCCCAGAAGCTACTAGGTCAGGTTGAAGTTTTTTAACAAATGCTTCAAGTTCATACTCGTTGACGTCATCATAGATAACGGTTGAGCGGAAAATTTCTTCTTTTGTACGTTTGTAGTCGTCATCATGAGCGAACTCATAACCGGTTCCGATTACTTCCATACCCAAATCTTCGTAAGCACCGATAACGTGACGAGGGCGGAGACCACCTACGAACAACATTACTTGTTTGCCTTCAAGACGTGGTTTATATTTTGCGATAACCGCATCGATCATCGGTTGATATTTAGCGATAACTTCTTCACATTTAGCTTGTACACTTTCGTCAAAGAACGCCGCGATTTTGCGGAGAGATTTGATGGTTTGTGACGGTCCGAAGAAGTTATATTCAATCCAAGGTATCCCGTACTCTTTTTCCATATGTCGGCTGATATAGTTCATTGAACGGTAGCAGTGAAGCAAGTTCAATTTAACTTTTGGAGTCAATGCCATCTCTTTAAGAGTCGCATCTCCTGACCATTGTGCAACAACACGAAGGCCCATTTCTTCCAAAAGGATACGGCTTGACCATGCGTCACCACCGATATTATAGTCACCGATGATTGCTACGTCATAATCAGTAGCTTCAACATCGCTTGTATTAACATTTACTTTTGCATCGAAAACATAGTCACGAACCGTGTCATTTGCAATGTGGTGACCCAATGATTGAGAAACCCCACGGAAACCTTCACAGTTAACAGGAACGATTGTTTTGTCAAGCTCTTTTGCTTTTACTTTCGCAACAGCACCGATATCATCCCCGATCAAACCGATCGGACATTCTGATTGAACAGTGATACCGTTATTCAATGGGAAAAGGTTATTGATTTCATCAATAGCGATACCCAATTTTTTATCTCCACCGAAAACGATGTTGTTTTCTTGGAAATCCGTACTAAAGTTCATAGTAACGAATGTATCTACACCGGTTACACCGATATAATAGTTACGACGACCTGCACGGCTGTATTGACCGCATCCGATAGGACCGTGAGAGATGTGAATCATGTCTTTAACAGGACCCCATACAACCCCTTTAGAACCTGCATAAGCACAACCACGTTGGCTCATTACACCCGGAACGGTTTTTTTGTTTGAACGGACATCTCCGCACGTTTTTTGATTTTCGTCATTTGGAGAACCAACGCCTAAGTGTTTTTCACGGTTTTTTGCCGCTTTCTCAGGATACGCTTTTAAGATCTCTTCAATGGCCGCTTTTTGTTTAGCTTCTAGTGTTTCTGGACCCATAATACACCCCTTCCTTACGCGACTTCGATACGGAATTGTTCCATCGAATCTAAGTTATGACACAATTTCATTGTTTCATCATCAGCTGCATCTACACGTTTAGAGATTGCAGACATTTGGTAACGGTTCATGTAGATCATGTATTTTTGAGTTTTATCTGGGTTCTCTTCTTTGAAATAGTGAACCATAGCTTTGAACAAGAATGTATCTTTGTTTGTGTAGCTGATCCATTCTTTATCTTTATCTTTTGTACCCATCAAAAGTTTGATCTCTTTAACGTCACTGATATCAACATCAGCCAATTTTTCGATAACTTTTTCGTCCGGAATAATATTCCCCATATCAGCTGGGAAGTGAAAACCTAATACAAACATCTAATCTCCTTTTTCTGTTGTTTTCTTTTCATTATTAACAAGATGTTAAACGTCATAGAAACTTCTATGACAGCCATTGAAGATTCCTCAAAAGAGGAACCGTTCAGTTACTTACGCTTCGTGCGCAGCTTTACCAACTTGAGACTCATCTACTTCGTCTTCGAGACCGAATGCAAGAAGCAAGTCTTCAAGCTCATCCATACTGATTGGAGTAGGGATGATTTTCATATCGTTATAAACGATTTTACGAGCAAGCTCTTTGTATTCGCGAGCTTGGTCAGAATATGGGCTGTACTCAACAACAGTCATACGACGAAGTTCAGCATGCTGAACGATGTTGTTACGTGGTACGAAGTGGATCAATTGAGTTCCAAGGCGTTGAGCAAGCTCTAGTGCCAAATCGTACTCTTTATCTGTCATACGAGCGTTACATACTAGACCGGCAAGACGAACTCCACCAGTGTTTGCATATTTCAAAATCCCTTTAGAGATGTTGTTAGCTGCATACATCGCCATCATTTCACCAGACATAACGATATAAATTTCTTGTGCTTTACCTTCACGAATAGGCATTGCAAATCCGCCGCAAACAACGTCACCAAGAACGTCATAAGAAACGAAGTCAAGACCTTCTTCATCGTAAGCACCCTCTTCTTCGAGGAAGTTAATCGCAGTAATAACACCACGACCTGCACAACCTACTCCTGGTTCTGGTCCGCCAGACTCAGTACAGTTGATCCAACCGCCCGGAGTTTCTTTATCAAAAAGACCTTTACCCCAAAGACGAGCTTGTTCCATCTCAACATCTTCGATGGTGCCGTATTCTGCTGCAAGAGAAAGAATAGTATCTTGTGCTTTCTCGTGAAGAATCAAACGAGTTGAATCCGCTTTTGGATCACATCCAACAATCATAATATTTTTATCGAAATAGTGTGCCATTGCTGCCAATGTATTTTGAGATGTGGTAGATTTACCGATCCCACCTTTTCCGTAGAACGCGATTTGTCGCAAGCTAGCTGCTCCAGCCATGTTATCCCCTTATTTTTGAACTTCACTTAGGTTGATGCATCCGTCGTTCTATGGTTTTTTGCGACATTTTC